>CAZDCN010000539.1:0-2502 GCA_964503945.1 uncultured Caldilineales bacterium | reverse complement strand
TCGTATTGCGTAAAACCTAAGAGCGATACGCATGACGCATTACGGAATACGTAGTACGGAATACGCATCCCATGTTCATCCTTATTGGCGAGCAGGCGCTCATGACATCTGTTCCTAATTCCCGCCGCGCATGCGGGCGAGGATGGCGGCCAGGCGCTCGTTGCCGCCCGCGGGCGGACGCCAGTCCACCCACACGACTTCCGCGCCCTGGTCCTTGAGGCTCTCGGCGAAGATCTCCAGGCCCACGTTGATGGCGCTCAGCGGCCCGGTCAGGCTGGCCAGGTCCACAGGCTGACCTTCGGTCAGGGGATTCAGGGGCTGCACCCGCTGGCCCGCGTAGGCCACGCCCTCCCAATTGCTGGTGAAGACCCGGACGCCCGCGGCCTCCAGCTTCTCGATCTGCGCGGCCATATCCTGCGGGTCCTCGTCGGTGCCCACGACGATGGCCACGAATTCGAGGTGGCGGCCTGCGGCCTCGGCCTGTTGCCGGGCTTCGACGATGGCCGGGGCCAGCTCCCCCGCGGGGTCGGGATGGGAGCCGTAGCCCAGCACCACATCCAGCAGGATCAGCGCGGTCTCGGGGTCCGCGGCCTCCTGATGCAGGCGGCGGATGCGCAGGTCGTTGTCCATCATGGGGTGCAAACGCCCCACGGTGAACACGTCCTCGCCCAGATCGACAATGGTATTGCCCTGGCTCTGCATGGGGTTGTCCAAATCGGCCACGCCATCGAGATGGAGATTGGCATAGAGATTGGGGAGAAGGTCCCGCAGGATGAGCAGGGCTTCGTAGGCCAGGGTGCCGCCGGAGAAGAGCCCGCGCAGATATTTCTGGCCGGGAGCGAAGGGGCTTTCCGCGGGCGCAGAAGGCTCCTGAGGCAGATCGTTCAGCAGGGAGACGGCCAGCTCCGCGGCTTCGTCCAGGCCGCGGGCGAAGTGCAGGTTGCCGTCCACGGCCTTGTCGGGCTCGAAGCCAATGAAATCCACCACCACGGGCTTGCCCGTGGCTTTGGCCGCGCGCAGCAGCTTGCGGGCCACGCTGTCGGCCGGGGGTTTGGAGATGATGACGATGACTTGCGTCTCGGGATCGCGGCGGAAGAGGTCCAGGGCTTGCAGCGCGGTGATGGCCCCGACCGCTTCTTTCAAATCCCGACCGCCGGTGCCCAAGCCGTGGGTCACCCCTGCGCCCAACTGGTGGATGCGAGCGGTGACCTGCTGCAACCCCGTGCCCGAGGCCGCGACCACGCCGATGGCGCCCCGCCGCACCCGGTTGGCGAAGCCCAGGCCCACGCCATTGACGATGGCCGTGCCGCAATCGGGCCCCATGACCAGCAGGCCCTTCTCCCGGGCTTCTTGCTTCAGGCTCACCTCATCCTCCAGCGAGACGTTATCGCTGAAGAGGAAGATGTGCTTGCCAAGCTCCAGGCCCTGGCGCGCGACCCCGGCCGCGTACTGGCCCGCGACCGAGACCAGCACCCATTGGGCGCCGGGCAGCATGTCGGCCGCGGATTCCAGGCTCTTGGGGCGATAGCCCTCCTGCGCGGCGCTGCTCTGGCGCCGGGTGAGGAGCGCGTCCACCTGGGCCAGGGCGTCGCGGGCCGCGTCCTCGCTCTCGGCCTTGACCACGATGATGAGGTCGTCCGCGCCCGCGCTCTGGGCTTCGGGGGTGAGCAGGTCGCTCTGGATGAGGATGTCCTTGTTGGCGTCGGTGCCCATGACCACGCCCGCGTCCAACACGCCGGGCAGGCCCACAAGTTCTCGTTGCAGCTGCATCAGCACGACGGAATCATAATACGCGCCGCGCCGGATTTCGGATTGGATAGCACTCATGATTCGATGATTGCGAATGGCGAGGAGAGGGTGGCGTTATTGGGGATTTTGAGAAGCGTGAAGGCGAGGTTAATTTTCTTCGCCCTTGAGCAGCACCGTGATCAACAGGGCGAAGAGCAATGCAAGTAAGGCCCCGCCCATGGCGAAAACCATCGGGCGCTTTTCGGGCGGAATGTATTCATCCAGCACATCCCGGGCCACGCCCAAGGCGACTTCCATTTCTGAAGGAGGCGCATATTCGACGACGGGAGCCTCTTCGCCTTCGGCAGGTGGGTGCAATTGGGCCTGAGTCAGGCGATCCAGGCTTTCCAGCCCCTGCCGCACAATGGATTTGGCCGTAGTCTCCACCAATCGCTGGCCCACGCTGGCAATGCGCCCTCCCACCTGGGCGTCGCCCGAGTAGGTTAACACCGTCTTGCCATCCACCTCTTCCAGCACCGCGTCGCCGCCGCCGCGAATGAAGCCCGCCGCGCCGCGGCCATCCACATCCATATGGAACTTCTCAGGCTCCTGGATGTCGGAAAGCGTCACCTTGCCGTTGAATTTTCCCTGGACGGGCCCGACGCGGACATCCATGACGCCGGTGAATTCGGTGTCGCTGATCTTTTCCAGTCGCTGGACGCCGGGGAGGATGGATGCCAGCACTTCAGGGTCCATCAGCGCCTGCCAGATGAC
>CAZDCN010000538.1:0-2503 GCA_964503945.1 uncultured Caldilineales bacterium | reverse complement strand
CGCCCGGAGCTAAAGCATGCCCTGACGCAGGAAGGGCCTCCGGGCTATAAAACGACGCCCCTCCGAAACATCTCAAGGCGCAGGCGATCGGGCGAGTGTAATCCAGATCCATTGGGCGCGAAAATGGTCAGTAGCGTCGGTTTCCTTGTTCTTCTCGCTCATGGGGCAAATTTGGCCTCGGTGCAACGTCAAATTTGAAATTGCTGTTTGAATGCAAGTGGGTTGACAAAATGGTCGGGAACGGGGAAGATGTAGGGGATGCTGACCGTTGAAACCGTTCCACGACCATCCCTGGCCATTTGCTGACGAAAATCATGGACATTTCCGCCACCATTCACCTATTGGGCGACCTGCTGGGCCGCGTGTTGCGGGAGCAGGAGTCGGTTGAGCTGTTCGAGATCGAAGAGCGGATTCGGCTGGCCGCCAAGGCCCGGCGCGCGGGCGATCCCGATGCGGGGCGACGGCTCACCCAGGCCATTGCCGCGCTCTCCACCGAGGAGGCCCGAGCCGTGGCCGCGGCCTTCGCCATGTACTTCGATCTGGTCAATCTGGCCGAAGAGCATCATCGGCTGGATGTTTTGCGGGCGCGCCGGCGTCAGCGCCATCCCCAACCCGTTCCCGAATCCATCGGCGACGCCATGGCCCAGATGAAAGCCGCGGGCGTGAGCCAGGAGGAGCTGGCGGGGCTGTTGGAGCGCCTGGACATCGAACTCGTGCTCACCGCCCATCCCACCGAGGCCAAACGCCGCACCATCCTCTCCAAAGTGCGGTGGATCAACCAGGCCCTCACCACGCTGGAGCGGATGCGTCTGTTGCCCGATGAGGCCGAAGCCTTGAAAGAGGACCTCTACGCGGAGATCACCAACTTCTGGCTCACCGAGCGCGCCCGTCAGGCCCAACCTACGGTCACCGATGAGGTGCGCACCGCGCTCTATTTTGTGGACGCCACCTTCTGGCAGACCCTCCCGCGCATTTATCAGGAACTGGAGCAGGCCCTGGCGCAGCACTATCCCGGCCTGCTTCCCCGGCATCCCTGGCTGCGCATCGCCTCCTGGGTGGGCGGCGACCGAGATGGCAACCCCAACGTCACCGTGGACGTCACCGCGGAGACCCTGCGCCTGCACCGGGGGCTGGCGGTGGAGAAACATCGGGCCGCGTTCCGCACCCTCTCCCGGCGCATGAGCCTGAGCAGCCGCCGCGTCCCTCCCGATCCCGAACTCATGGCCTGGCTCGACGCCCGTCGCCCCCTGCCCGAGCACGTGGCCTATCTCCAACGGCGCTATCCCAACGAGCCCTACCGCATCGCGTTGGCCCTGCTCAGCGCGGACATGGCCCGGGCCTCGCAGGACGACATGACCCGACGTCTGCTGGCCCGCGAGCCCGCCGCGCCCATGGCCCGCGCGGCCGAGCTGACCCGCCCCCTGGAATTGCTGGCCAGCAGCCTGCCCGAGCCGGTGCGAGAACGCCAGCTACGGCCCCTGATGCGTCAAATTGAGATTTTCGGCCTGCACGCGGCGCGACTGGACATGCGCGAGGACGCCTGGCGCATCAACGCCAGCCTGGGCGAGTTGCTGCGCGGGTTGAATATGACGGGCGGGCGAGATTTCCTCAGCCTGGACGAGGGAGAACGGCGGGACCTGTTGCTGCATCTGCTGACACAGCCCGTCCCCCGGCTGGCCCCTCGCGCCGGCGTCACCCCCGAAACCGCGGAGACCTGGGCCTTGTTCCGGTTGCTGAGCCGGGTGCGGGCCATCTACGGCCCTGAGCTGCTGGGGCCCTTCATCATCTCCATGACCCAAAGCGCGGCCGATGTGCTGGCCGTGCTGCTGCTGGCCCGCTGGGCGGGGTGTGACCAGGGGCTGGATATCGCGCCCCTGTTCGAGACCATGGACGACCTGGCGCGCGCGGCCGACATCATGACCGATCTCTTCACCCTGCAGCCCTACCGGGAGCATCTGATCTCGTGCGGTCGGGCTCAGACCATCATGATCGGCTATTCCGACAGCAACAAGGATGGCGGCTATCTGGCCGCGAATTGGGCCCTCTATCAGGCCCAGGAGCGGCTGGCGCAGGTCTGCCGGGAGCACGGCGTGCGCTTGACCCTGTTCCACGGTCGGGGGGGCACCGTGGCCCGGGGCGGCGGCCCCGCCAACCGGGCCATTCGCGCACAGCCGCCGGGCACGGTGAACGGTCGGTTTCGCCTCACCGAACAGGGGGAGGTCATCGCGGCCCGCTATCTCAACCCCGAACTGGCCCATCGGCATTTGGAGCAGGTGGTCAGCGCGGTGTTGCTGGCCTCCGTCTCGGCCACTGCGGCCTCGCCGCCCCAGGACGCCTGGCGGGAGATCATGGCTAGGATGGCTCGGGCCAGCCTGGACGCCTACCGGGGGCTGGTGTTCGGGCGCCCCCGGTTTCTCGAATACTGGCAGGCGGCCACGCCCATCGATGAGATCAAACGCCTGCACATCGGCTCCCGGCCCGCGTCCCGGGCCAAGTCGGGGGA
>CAZDCN010000537.1:0-2517 GCA_964503945.1 uncultured Caldilineales bacterium | reverse complement strand
AGAGATGCCGCCCTTTGTGGAAACCGTACCCATCGACATCAGCGACGCGACGGAGGACATCGAGGAGCGGGTGCCGTTGGTGCTGCCCGAGGCTGTGGCCGTGGTCGGCCAGCAGGCCGTGGTGGTCCATGTTCAGATCGAACCCATCGAAGGCAGCCTCACCATGACCCTGAGACCCCAGATTCAGGGGCTCAACCCCGACCTGCAGGTCGACGAGATCTCTCCCCGCACCATCGACGTCATCCTGCAGGGCCCCTTGCCCAAGCTGCAATCCCTGACCGCGGACGTCAACGTCAAAGCAGTGCTCAACCTCTCGGGCCTGGGGGAGGGCGCGCAGACCGTCATTCCCATTATCGTCGTTCCCGAAGGCATCGCCGTACAAACGGTGCTGCCTGAATCGGTGCAGGTGACCATCGTGGTAAAGCCCACGCCCACGCCTACGCCCACCATCACCCCTACGCCTTCGGTAACGCATACGCCCACCATCACTCCCCGGGCTAATCCCAAAGCAGCCACCCCCACGCCGTCCCAATAACCATGTCCAAACACCGACCCAAACCCATCGTCGCCCTGGTGGGGCGCCCCAATGTGGGTAAATCCACCCTGTTTAATCGACTCATCGGCCGCCGACAGGCCATCGTAGAAGACCTGCCCGGCACGACGCGCGATCGCCTTTACGGCGACGCGGAATGGGCGGGAAGAGCCTTTGTCGTGGTGGACACCGGCGGCATCGAGCCCCTGAAGGAGCGGGGCGGCAAGGTCGTCTCCGCCTCCTACGATCCCCTGGCTTCGGCCTCCAAAGGCTTTGTGGCCGAGATTCGCAGCCAGGCGGAGCTGGCCATTGAGGAAGCCGACGTCATTGTCTTTCTTGTGGACGTCAAGGAGGGGCTGACCGCCGCGGATGAAGAGGTTGCGGCCATGCTGCGCCAGACCGATAAGCCGGTCATTTTGGCAGCCAACAAAGCTGATAACGCGGAGCGCCGCATGAACGCGCTGGAGTTCTACGCCCTGGGCCTGGGCGATCCCCATCCCATCTCCGCCTACCATGGCACGGGCACCGGAGACCTGCTCGATGTCATCGTGGCGCATCTGCCCGAAGCGCCTGTTGTGGAGGCCGAGGAGGAAGACGCCCTGCGCATCGCCATCGTAGGTCGGCCCAACGTGGGCAAATCGTCGCTGCTGAACGCGCTGTTGGGCCAGGAGCGGGCCATCGTCAGCGACATCGCTGGCACAACGCGCGACGCGGTGGACACCCACCTCACCTGGGAGGGCCAGAAGGTCATCCTGGTGGATTCCGCGGGCATCCGCCGCCGCGGTCGCATCGAGCGAGGCGTCGAGAAGTACAGCGTGATGCGCGCGTTGCGGGCCATTGGCCGCTCCGACGTGGTGCTGCTGGTGCTGGATGCCACCGAAGGCGTGACCGCTCAGGATGCTCACATCGGCGGCTACATCCTGGAAGAGGGCCGCAGCCTGATCATCGTCGTGAACAAGTGGGACGCCATCGAAAAGGACGCGCACACCATGGCCGAGTACAACAAGCAATTGCGCCAGGAATTGAAATTCCTCGATTACGTCCCCGTGCTTTATGTGTCGGCCCTCACCCGCCAACGTGTGAACCAGATCATCCCCGCGGCCCTGCGGGTGAAGCAGCAACGGGAGATGCGCATCCCCACGGGCGAGCTCAACCGTCTCCTGCAGGACGCCATCGCCGCCAACCCGCCCAAGGCTTTCAAAGGTCGCCAGGCCCGGTTCTACTACGTCACCCAGGCCGATATCGATCCCCCCACCTTCGTCTTCTTCGTGAATGATCCGCGGGCTGTGCATTTTACCTATGAGCGCTATCTGGAGAACCGCATCCGCGAACGCTTTCCCTATGAGGGCACGCCCATCCGCCTGAAATTCAAGGGGAAGGAGAGGAAGAAGGGAGGATGAAGCGCCTGCCACCCTGGCCTCAACTCGCGACGCTGACTATCTTTATCCTGGCCCTGGGCTATCTCGCCTGGTTGGGGTGGGGGTTGCTGCCCCAGAACGAGCGAGATGACAGCGGTTTCAATGGCGATCGGGCCTTGAGCTGGGCCCAGGCCCAATGCGACATCGGCCCGCGTCCCCCAGGTTCGGAAGAAGCGATCCTGGTCGGGGATATGATCATCAAGCAGTTGGATGAACTGGGCTGGGAAACGCGCGTCCAGCAGTTCCAGCGCCAGGATGTTCCCTTGCGCAACATCGTGGCCATGGCCGGTGAGGAGGGCCCGCTGCTGGTGATTGCCACGCACTACGACACCCGCCTGTATTCCGACCGGGACCCTGACCCCGAAAAGCGTACTGAACCCACGCTGGGTGCCAATGATGGCGCTTCGGGCGTGAGCATCTTGCTGGAACTGGCCCGGGCGCTGGACCCAACCCGACTGAAGCACAGGCTCTGGCTGGTGTTCCTCGACGGCGAGGCCAACGCCGGTCTGCCCGATTGGGAGACGGGCGTGGGAGCCCGAGAGCTGAGTCAAGCTGTCCAACCGGACG
>CAZDCN010000536.1:0-2520 GCA_964503945.1 uncultured Caldilineales bacterium | reverse complement strand
GCTCCGGGTGATCATGCGCAGCTTCACCTGCGACTTGCCACCTGCCACTTGCGACTTGCAACCTGTCACCTGCCACTTGCCACCTTTTTCATCCATATCGGCGGGCCGCCGCCCGTGAAACGCATCCCCACCCCTTGCCCCCCCGATCCAAGCAAAGCGCCATGCACGCCCTTGCATCCCGTCGGATTTTTCTCCCGATCATCCTGTTCATCGCCAGCCTGCTCCTCCCGTTGATTCTCTTTCCCGCCGCGCCCCAGGCCCGACCCCTGAGCACCGAGATCATCTACGATGACGCCCTGGCCCCGGGCTGGGAAGATTGGTCGTGGGACGCAACCGTGGATTTCACCAACGCCACGCCCGTGAAAAACGGCGTCTATTCCCTGGCCGTCACCTACAACGGGGCCTGGGCGGGGCTCTATCTGCACACAAACACGAACCTGGACCCCGCCAGCTTCACCACCCTCGCGTTCTGGCTCTACGGCAGCGACGCCGGAGCCAACGCCATTCAGGTCAAACTCTACGACGAAAACGGCAATCCCGCCGGCAATCCGGTGGACATCACCTCCACGCCCGGGGTTTGGACCCTGTTCGAGCTCCCCCTGACCGATTTCAACTTCCCTCCGGGCTCGCTGATCAGCGGCGTCGTCTGGCAGGATCGTTCCGGCGCGGCCCAGCCCGCCTTCTATCTCGACGACATCTTCTTGCTCAACAGCAACGACACGCCCACGCCCACGCCCACCGCGACCCCCACCGCCACGCCCGGTCCCCCGCCCCAGCGCCCCTTCCCCCAGCGCGTGACCTATTCCCCCGGCAGCATCAAACCCAATCATCGTTCCCAAAGCCAGCTCGATGATGACGTGCGGGCCTTCTACGACTACTGGAAATCCCGCTATCTGGTGGAGGCGGGGACCGCCGCGGACGGCAAGCCCATGTACCGCGTCTCCTACGGCTCCTCCGATCCCAACCGCACCGTCTCCGAAGGCCAGGGCTATGGCATGATCCTCACCGCGCTCATGGCGGGTTACGATCCCCAGGCTCAGGTGGAATTCGACGGGTTGTGGCGTTTCAGCCGCGCCCATCCCAGCAAAATCGATGCCCGTCTCATGGCCTGGCAGGTGCCAGAAAGCGCGGATGGCGAAGATAGCGCTTATGACGGCGACGCGGACATCGCCTACGGCCTGCTGCTGGCCCACGCCCAATGGGGCAGCGACACGGGCGATGTGAACTATCTGGCCGAAGCCCAAACCGTCATCGCCGCCATTCGGGAATCCACCACCGGCCCAGCCAGCTATCTGCCCGAGCTGGGCGATTGGGTGGACCCCAACGGCGATCCCTACAACCAATGGACGCCCCGCAGCTCCGATTTCATGCTGGGACATTACCGCACCTGGGGCCGGGCCACGGGCGATGACGCTTTTTGGCAACAGGTCGTGGCCGCAACCCAGAATGACATCGATGGCATCCAGGCGAACTATAGCCCGAACACCGGCCTGCTCCCCGACTTCATCGTCCGGGAATCCGCCACAAGCCACGCCCCAAAACCCGCGCCGCCCTACTTCCTCGAAGGCGAGCACGACGGCGACTACAACTACAACGCGGGCCGCGATCCCTGGCGGCTGGAGACCGACGCCTTGCTGAACAACGACGCCCGCACCTTCGCCCAGGTGCAGAAGATCGCCGACTGGATCGTCCAGGCCACCAACGGCGATCCTGCCAACATCAAGGCCGGCTACACCCTGGACGGCGTCCCTATCGGGAACTACTTCACCAGCTTTTTCGCCTCCACCTTCGCCGTGGGGTTGATGACCACGCCCGCCCATCAAGCCTATCTCAACGATCTCTATGACCTGGTTTATCAGCGCCACGAAGATTATTACGAAGATTCCGTGACACTGCTTTCGCTGTTGGTGATGACGGGGAACTTCTGGGACCCCTTCGACGCGCCGCCCGTGGCGCCCGACGACGTCCGCATTTCCCAGGCCGGGACGACGTTGACCCTGGGGTGGACGCACCAGACCGGGAATCTGCACTATCAGGTCTGGCGAGCCCCCGATCCTTACTTCGATCCCGACGCTTCCGGAACCCTGCTGGACACGCTCCCCGCGCCCGGCGACGCCCAAATGAACTACGATGACGTCACCCTGCCCGCGGACGCCACCGCCTACTACGTGATCCGCGGGGTCAATCGTCCCGGCGACGCGTCGGGCGACTCCAATCGGGTGGGCGCGTTCCGCTTCCCCCTCACCCCGGGCGCGCCGTAGGCCGCGCAGCTTCGTCAATAACCCACGGATGGGGAGAACCACGGGTAGGAAACACAAATAGAGGAAATACAAATGAAAGTCAGGTTTTCAGGAGGCAAGGGATGTATTGCGTATTCCGTATTGCGTAAAATTCAAGGCATTACGCAGTACGTAGTACGGAATACGCATCCCATTTTCATCCGTATCCGCGGCCTGCCGCCCGTGATGCCTGCTTCGTAAATAGACGTTGGCGTCGTTTGCGGAGACCTTCTCAGAGCCA
>CAZDCN010000535.1:0-2521 GCA_964503945.1 uncultured Caldilineales bacterium | reverse complement strand
CGTCATGCGTAAAACGTAAAACGTGAGGCGCTTACGCATGACGCATTACGCATTATCGGGCGCTTTTCGCCAGCATCAACGCCACGCTGCGCAAATTCGCCTCCCAACTGGGATTCAGGGGTTCCAGAGGGACGGTCCGGCCCTGGATCATGGCCGCCAGCTTTTGGGGCGACTCCTCGTCGAAACCGCGCTGGTAGAAAATCGCATCGATGCCTTTGTCTTGCGCCAGGGATGCCAGCTCTTGCAATTGGGCCTCGGTGGCGTTTTCGGGGATGCTGACCATCTTAAGCCCGTAGTCCGCGGCGAAATAGCCCCAGGCGGGATGGTTGACGATGAAGGTTTTGCCCGCGACGTGATTTTGCTCCATCACCCGACGAATGTCTTCGTCCAGAGCGTCGAGCTCGGCCTGGAAAGCCTCGAGATTGGCCCGGTAATCGGCCTCGTGCGCGGGGTCCGCGGCGATGAGGGCCTGGGCGATGGTTTCGGCCTGGGTTTTGACCAGCCGGGGGGAGAGCCAGATGTGGGGGTCGTCGTTAATTTTGGGGACGCCCTGGCCGATGTCCACCAAGACGATGTCGGGCGCGGCTTTTTGGATTTCGGGCAGCCAGGTGGTTTCAGGCGGGATGCCCATGAGAAAGACGATGTCGCGCGCTTTCAGCGCCCGGAGTTGGTCTTTGGATGGCGCGTAGGTGAGGGGATTGACGCCCGGGCCGGCCATCACCATCACCGATACATGGACTCCGCCCACTTTTTTGACGAAATACTGCTGGGGTAGGATGCTGACCGCGACGTTGACGTCCGCGTCGGCGGGGGGCGCTTGAAAATCGTTTTTAGGGCCGCCGCATGCCGCCAGCAAGACGAGCATAAGGGGGAGCAAGATCATCGCGAGCCGTTTCGCGTTCATAGCGGGAACTCCGAGAAAAGTGGAAACGCGGGCGTTGCCTGGCAATGCATACAGTATAATGAGAAGACGCGATTCGCGGGAAATTTCGGGTTCGGGCCATGGGGCGTTGGCGGAGGCCTCCTCATTGCTTGGGTCTGATTGGACGCAGAGGGCCATAAAACGCGGTCAATGCATCCTAAAATCACTCCCAACGGTTGCCATTCCCGGCCCAACGCGCCTATACTTGGGGAAACAATCTGTAAGACAAATTCCGTTCATGCCATGAATAACTCCTGCGAGGCCACAAGCCCCGCATCCATGGAGGCGACCATGTCGAAAAAAATCATCCTGCTACTGATCCTCGGCCTGGCGGTTGTCATCCTGGCTGGATGCGCCCCTTCTGAAGCCCAACCGGCGTTCACCCCCACGCCCGTTCCGGAAGCTTTCTCTGCCGAGCCCTTCTCCGTGGGGCTGGTGACCGCCGTCGGGGGCATCGAAGAGAAGTTTTTCACGCAACAGGCCTGGCGGGGCATCCAAAAAGCCAAAAACCTGTTCCCCATCAAAGCGAGCTATCAGGAAAGCGTGACCGAGGCGGATTTCGCCAAAGGGATTGACGCGCTGGCGAGCAAGAACACCGATTTGATCATCACCCTTGGTCAGGAGATGGCGGACGCCACGGGCGCCGCGGCTCAGGCCCATCCCGACATCAACTTCGCCATTGTGGACGCTTCCTTCAACGCGCCCAACGTGCGGGGCATTGTGTTCGACGTGGTCGGGGTGAGTTATATGGCCGGGTATCTGGCCGGCGGCATGAGCAAGACCGGCGTCGTCTGCACCTATGGCGCGGCCGACACCGAGGCCGTGACCGATTTCATGACCGGGTTTGTCAATGGCGCGGATTATTATCGCCGTCAGAATGGCGTGGATTTGGAGATTCTGGGCTGGGACGTGTACACCCGGGAGGGGGTTTTTCTCAATGACCGGACTTCGGAAGAAGAGGGCTATCAGGTGGCCCAGGATTTCTTCCAGAAGGATTGTGATGTGATTTTCGCGGTGGCCAAAGACGCGGCCAAGGGCAGCGCTCGGGCCGCGCAGGAAGAGAATCGCATGTTTATCGGCGCCATCGTCGACTGGTACGAGGTCTTTCCCGAATATGGCAATGTGGTCCTGACCTCGGTCATGAAGAACACCGATCAGGCGGTGTTCGATACGGTGGCCGCGGTGGCAGGCGGCTCTTTCAAGGGCGGCGAGGATTATCTGGCCGATCTCAGCAATAACGGCGTTGCCCTGGCTCCCTATCATCAATTTGAAACCCGCGTAGGCCAGGGTTTGAAAGCGGATGTCAACCAGGTGCGCGACAACATTCTGGTGGGCCTGCTGCGGCCCGCCGAACCCTGGATTTACGAAAAGACGTCGCCCTGAGTCATCTTTCCCCAAAGCCGCATCGCGGCGGATGCGTGAAGAGCAAACGACCTGCGGGGTTGGGTGGCCTCGCAGGTCGTTTTGCGCGTGGTCTTTCAGTGAGGATTTCTTGAGGGCGCGTCGGGTAGTAGCCCTTTCAGGCCCGATGCGGGTATAATGTCTCTGTTCTGAAAATAGCTTAATCTCACGCAAAGGCGCAGAGTCGCAAAGGGAAAA
>CAZDCN010000534.1:0-2535 GCA_964503945.1 uncultured Caldilineales bacterium | reverse complement strand
TTACCAATTGACCCGATGGCAATGGGGCGGCGACGTGCGGGAGGAGGACCTGCGCTCGGAATTGCGTTCTCAGGGCCTGGCTCCCTACGCCTGGCGCAACGGCCCCAACGACCACATCTCCCCCAGCTCCCGCTCCTACGCCCGCATCATTTACGTGATCCGAGGTTCGGTCACCTTTCACTTCCCTGAATCGGGCGAGGAGGTGACGCTGAACCCGGGCGACCGACTGGAGATCCCCGCCCGCACCCTGCACGCGCACACCGCCGGGCCCGAGGGCGTCTACTGCCTGGAAGCGGCCATCCATCCCCGGCCCTACTGACCGACGCTTCGGACGCCGGCGGGCACGACGTTGGACGCTTTACGTTTTACGGTGCCAGCAAACCCGGCCGGCGTTGCCGCCCCCAATTTTGCAACCACCGCGGACGTTATTTACGGAACTTACCCACCATGTGCGGACGTTTCGCCCAGGCTGCGAAGCCTGAAGTTATCGCCGAGCTCTTCGGCCTGCCCCGGACGGCTGTGCCTTCCTACCGTCCCCGCTATAACCTCGCGCCCACCCAGCCCGCGCTGGTCCTGCGCCGTCACCCCATGACCCACGAGAAGGAGCTCACGTTCCTGCTCTGGGGACTGATCCCTTCCTGGGCCAAAGACCCCAGCATCGGGAATCGGCTCATCAACGCCCGGGCCGAGAGCCTGGCCGAGAAGCCCGCGTTCCGGGCCGCGTTCCGTCGCCGGCGCTGTCTCGTACCTGCGGACGGGTTTTACGAGTGGAAGAAGACGGGGGACGGCAAACAGCCCTACTTCATCACCCGCAAGGATGGCAAGCCCATGGCCCTCGCGGGCCTGTGGGAGCGCTGGCAGAGCCCTGACGGCAGCGTCATCGAGAGCTTCACTCTCATCACCACGGAGCCCAACGAGCTGGTGCGCAAACTGCACAACCGCATGCCCGCCATCCTGCCCGAGGACGCGTTCGATTTGTGGCTGGACCCCTTCGCAGATTTGAAGACGGTCCAGAAGCTGTTGCAGACGCCCTATCCCGCGGCCCGACTCACCGCCTGGCCCGTGAGCGCGCTGGTCAACAATCCCGCCCATGACGATCCGGGCCTCATCGAACCCCTGCCCCAGCTCTTCTCCCCCGATGATCTCTGATCTCCTGACCTTCCTTGATGATTTCGATCCCGATCTGCCGCACGCTAACATAGCCTTACCCGACCCCACCCCGGACTCCGGACCTCGGACTCCGGACCACCGCCATGCACCTCTGCCATCTCTCACTCACCCATTTTCGCAACTACTTCCGCCTGGAGCTGGATCTGCCCCTGGGAGCAACCATTGTTCAGGGGGACAACGCTCAGGGGAAAAGCAATCTGCTGGAGGCCATCGTGTTTCTGGCCACGGGCAAGTCCCCGCGCGCGGGCAGCGATTCAGAGTTGGTGAACTGGCAGGTGCGGGATGAGCCCTATCCCTACGCCCGGGTCGCGGCCGAGGTGGTGCGGGGGGAGCGGGTGGAGCAGATCGACATCACCCTGTTGCCCAACAAGGGCAATGGTCGTTTTCGCAAGCAGGTGCGCATCAATGGCGTGAACAAGCGGGCCATGGACCTGGTGGGGATGATGATGACGGTGCTCTTTCGGCCCGAGGATGTGGACCTGGTCTCGGGCTCGCCCTCCCAGCGCCGCCGCTATCTGGACATCGCGCTCTGTCAGATGGAGCCCGCCTACTGCCGGGCGTTGAGTCATTATCAGAAGGTGCTGGCCCAGCGCAACGCGTTGCTGCGCAATCTGGCGGAGCGGGGCGGCGACGCGGGGGAGCAGTTGCGCTATTGGGATGAGAAGCTGGTGGAGTCGGGCAGTTTGGTGGTGGCCCGGCGCTTGTGGCTCATCAACGAGCTGGAGAAGGAGGCGGCGCTGATCCATCTCGATCTCAGCGGCGGAGTGGAGCGTCTGCATTTGCGGTATCTGCCCAGTTTTGACCCCGGTCAGCGTCCTGCTTCTGCGCGTGCGCTCTATCCCAGCACGCAGGTGTTGCGGGAGCGGGGCGTGCGCTATGACGAGTTGTCGGTGGAGCAGGCCCGGGCTTCCTTCCTGGCCCATCTTTACGCGGGCCGGCAGCGCGACCTGGCCGCGGGCATGACCCTCATCGGCCCCCATCGGGATGACCTGGGCTTTTATCTGGGAGAACGCAATCTGCGGGCGTATGGGTCGCGCGGGCAGCAGCGCACCGCGGCCCTGGCCAGCAAGCTGGCCGAAGTGGCCATCATGACCCGGGTCAGCGGCGAATCCCCCATCCTGCTGCTGGATGATGTGATGTCGGAGCTGGACGCGACCCGACGGCGCATGTTGCTGGAGGTCATTCCCACGGTGAAGCAGGCCATCGTCACCACCACCGACTGGGCGTATTTCTCGGAGGAACTTCTGGCCCGGGCCCATCGGCTGCACGTGCACGAGGGACAACTGGAAGCCTGGCGCGAGGGGGCGAGTAACCTGCTTCGTAAATAACCCACTGATAGGGAGAACCACAGATAGAAGACACAAA
>CAZDCN010000533.1:0-2536 GCA_964503945.1 uncultured Caldilineales bacterium | reverse complement strand
CGTAAATAAGCGTTGGCGTCGTTGGCGGAGACCTTCTCAGAGCTAATGTTGGCCGTGCGTTCAACGACGTCATGCGTAAAACGTCAACCGTAAAGCGCTTACGCATGACGCATGACGTTTTACGGGCTTGACCGCCCGCGCCAAATAGGCTTGCACATTTTCATCTTTATCGGCGGGCTGCCGCCCGTAGCGCCTGTTCCGTAAATAGACGTTAGCCTCGTCTGCGAAAAGGCTTTGACAGCAACGTTGGCCGAGCTTGCGAAAGATTTTCTCAATCTTGCTCCAACAGCAGGCGAGCGAGATAGCTGTCTTTCATGCTCAGCCAGTCGAGATAACGCTCGCGAAAATCGGGGACCACGGCCTCCGTCACCGCGGGATGCTGCACCAGGGTAGCCTGCCAGGCGGCGATGCGGGGATGCCGTTGGGCGTCCAGCAGGTCGGGATAGATGGATGTCAGGATGTGGAGATGGAAGAACATGGGCCCGTAGGCCGCGTCCACCAGCGAGAACGCCTCGCCCGCGAAGAAAGGCCCGGCCACCGCGGACTCCAACTGGTCGAAATCCCCATGCAGGCGGGCCAGGGCCTGACGAAAACCCGTCTCATCCTCCTTCAACGCCACCCGATAGAGGTCCCGCACGCTTGTGTCCGAATAGAGCATCCACGCCCGGTCTTTCGCCCGTCGGATGAGGTCCTCAGGATGCAGCCGCGGCGGATAGGCCTCATCCAGATACTCCATAATGGCGATGGATTCGAACAACGCCTCTTCTCCCACCAGCAGCAGGGGCACTTTGCCCAGGGGCGAAAGACGGCGAAACCAGTCGGGCGGCTGGCGCAAATCGATGTATTCGATATCGTAGGGGATGCCTTTGGCCCGCAGGGTGATCGCGGCCCTGTGCACAAAGGGACAGAGGGTGTAGCTGATGAGCTTAAGCATGGTTGTGGAAAAAGACGGGTCGCGCTTCGAAAGCGCCTCACATCTCCAACTGAAACATGGTCCCATCCATTGTATACCATTCCAACAAGCTGATCGAATTTCCAAGGCGCCTCTGGGCCTTTCATCGCGGCCATGCCCGCTTTCTGGCTCGATATGAGCAAGGACCAAGCGGGAGAACCGGGCAATTTTGCCCGCGCCCTCGGTTTCTGCTAGACTGATCCCCCATGAAACGGCTATTCCTGACGCTCCTCCTGGCCCTGACGGCCTCACTCGCCCTCTCCGCCTGCGGCTCCACCGGCCCGATTCTGGCCAACGCCCGCATCGAACCCGACGTCATCAGCCCCAACGCGGACGGCGTGGCCGACGTCGCACGCATCTCCTACACCATTCGCCGGCCCAGCGACATCTCCATCTACTTCGAGGATGAAGCGGGCCATCGCTATTACTTCCGGGAGAACAAACACCGCGGGGCCCGCGACTACAACGTCCTGTGGGGCGGCGTCATCGAAGAGCCCATCTATCTGGAGCCGGAGCGCCTCATCGACGAAAAATACATCGGCCGGGTGCTGCCCGATGGCCGCTATCGCTGGGTCATCGAGGCCACCGACGCCCGGGGTTTCACCGATCAAGCTGAGGGATTCATCACCATCCAGGACGCGGACACCGAGATGCCCGAATTCAAAAACTTCGCGGTGAACCCCGAGGTCATCACCCCCAATCAGGACGGCATCGACGACCGGGCCTCCATCACCTACTGGCTGACGAAAGAGGTGGAGGAGATCCAGGTCTACCTCATGAACCCCCACGACGAAGAAAATCCCAACCGCAAATATCCCCTGGAGCCCACCGAACGCAAGGTGGAGCCCACCGACGCGGGGTATCACTTCTACGATTACGACGGCGGCATCGACAAGGGCGCAGACCCCCCGCCCGACGGCGATTATCTCGTGGTGGCCGAGGCGTGGGACAAGGTGGGAAATCACAACATCATCACGGGCACGCTCACCATCCAGGATGGCGGCTATCCCCGGGCGCAGATCGTGGAGGGCGTCATCACCATGAGCGGGCCCTTGGACAGCGGCTACAAGCTGAACATTCCCCTGGGCGCGGCCTTGCACTTCACCGCCACCATCGAGAACTACGGCCGAGTGCCCATCCGCACCGCGGGCCCGTGGCCGGGAACGGTGTACAAAGCCAGCGAGAATTACAACACCCTGGCCTATCGGGAGAATGAGCCGAGCTGGTTCGAACAATCGGGCACGTGGCGCTTCGGCCTGAATTATCAGTCCAACTTCGGGCAGGACTGGCCCTTCCGCTACGCGGTGGGGCGCAAAGATGAAGACCTGCGCTGTGAAATCATCGATGGCCGGGAGCAGTGCTTCCTGGACCCGGGCGAGCGGGGGCTGGTCTATGGGACCATCATTTGGGACATCATCCCCCCGCGCAATCCCTTCCGCATCTGGGGGGGCCTGCTCCACGAGGACGTGCGCATCGAAAACAACTTCGCGGATGTGCACGAGATCGAGATCGCGGACCCCGAGCAATAACGCCTGCTTCGTAAATAGCGTTGGCCGAGTGAACTCGGACGCTATAGGCGCTTCA
>CAZDCN010000532.1:0-2540 GCA_964503945.1 uncultured Caldilineales bacterium | reverse complement strand
GTGTCGCCGACGCCCACCACTGCGGGCAGGTAGGCGGTTGTGATGCCCTCGGGCGTGACTTCCGCCAGCTTGAAGCCGCCGAAGCCGGGATCGAGACCGAGGATGTGAGATTTCGTCATCATCTGTACTCCTGTTAGAAAATCGGGATATGAGGAAATGGACTTGTCAAAACAGTGGGAAACGGGTAAGATGGTGATGGAGGCAACTCGGTATGACGAACCAGGAATTGCTCAATCGCATCACCATCGATCCCAAGATCATGGCTGGCAAGCCCGTGATCCGCGGCACGCGCCTGACCGTGGAATACATCCTTAACCTGCTGGCGCATGGGGCCACGCCCGAGGAGATCATGGAAGAGTATGAGGGGGTGACCCGAGAGGACATCCAGGCCTGCTTCCTCTTCGCCACCAAGGCGCTGGAGGAAATGCCCTATCTGCCGCTGGAGAAGGAAGCCGCGTAGATGCGATTTCTGGTGGATGAGTGCACCGGACCTAAAGTAGCGGTGTGGCTGCGGGCGCAGGGGCATGATGTGTTTTCGGTGTACGACCAGGCCCGCGGCGTTTCGGATGATGAGGTCATCCGCCGGGCCTTTGCCGAGAGGCGCATCCTGATCACCAATGACAAGGATTTCGGGGAGAAGGTGTATCGCGAAGGGCGTCCTCATCATGGGGTGGTGCTCCTACGTCTGGAAGATGAGCGGGCGGTAAACAAAATGCGAGTGCTGGCCCGTCTACTGGGTCAATATGGCGATGAGCTGCCAGGGCAGTTTGTGGTGGCCACGGAGCGCTACACGCGCTTCGCGTCAGGGCGTTAGGGGGTCGGTTTCTTTATCGACCGCTTTCCCCTTGCGGGATTGTGCGAGCAATTTCTGGGCCAGGGGCGAGGGCAGCCGCAGTGAGCGGGCGCTGAAGAAGTGGTCGTTCAGAAACTGCTGGTACGCGTCTGTGGGCACGCGGGTGACATTGCCGATGCGCAGGGCCGGAAGCTGGCCGCTTTTGATCCAGCGCATGACGGTGCGTCTGGATACCTGCATGTGCTCCGCCACTTCCTCGGGGCTGAGGAAATGCTTGTCGGTTTGGAAGGTGAGCTGGTGCATGAAGGACCTCCTTGGGAATGGCATTTGCATGGTCGAGGGGAATGCGATAGAATGGGATTTGCGAACTGGTGTTCTGAATTCAGGACAACAAAAAAGGGAGACATCGTCATGTGACGACATCTCCCTGAATAAGACCAGGAATAAAACCGAAAATCAGCGTTTTATTGGATTGTGCTTTTTATGATAGGTGGTAGCCCACGCCCGTCGCTCCCGTCCATTAGTAACTCGACCCCATATTGGGCATGACCAAGCCCTTGAGAGTACTGGTTCTGGGTATAGAGTTACGATTTTGAAGGCGACCTTGCGGCCACAAGGTCGTCTTTCTTTTTGTCTGCATCCAATTGTACCCTGTTTCGGGCGGTTGTCAAATCGGATGCGAGCTGTCCTGACGCCTCCTCGGGGAACGCCACCTGATAGGAGCCGTCCTCCATGGGGGTGAGATAGGGGTGATACTGGAAGAAGAAAAGGAAGTCGGGTTTGGGCGTCACTCGCACGATGCGTTTGGCGTGCATGTCCACGAAAATGTCCTGGAACACCCAGTGGCAGATCTGACGACGCTCTTCGGGGCTGGCGTAAGGCCAGACATCGCCCAGGGTGCTGATGGTCACGCCCGCCTCCAGGACGTTGCTGGTCTCGGGGATGACCAGTTGCTCCAGCCTGGCCCGCACCTCGGCCTTTTCCCGCTCATATTCATCATCCTCGATGACGCCATCGAGGAAAAGCCGGGCCGCGCGCTTGAGGCGCTTCTCCAGCCGCTCCTGCTCGGCCAGAGCCTCGGCCTGGGCGTCCAGCTCGTTCACCTGGCGGTGGATGATCTCGCGCCAGTCATCGGGGAGTTGGAAGCGGGAGACCAGTTCGCCGAGCTGGGCTTCGGCGTCCACCTGGCGGATGCTCATGCCCGCGGCGGAGCAGTCGGTGAAGCCACGCTGTTTGGACACCTCCCGATACCAGGCCAGTTGGGTGCGGGGCTTGGCCTGAGCCCGGAGATTGCGGCCGCATTCGGCGCAGCGGGCGATGCCGGAGAGGACATACACCCGGCGGTTCTCGCTGACCAGCCGGGGCTTGCGGGCGTTGGCCCGGCGCCGCTCCTGCACCTTCTCGAAGAGCTCGCGGCTGATGACGCCTTCATGTCGGCCAGGATAGAGATCGCCGCGATACTGGACAAAGCCCATGTAGAACTCGTTCTGCATCAGCTCCCGCACCGCATCCTTGGTCCATAGCCGATTGCGGCGGGTGCGGGCGCCCTGGCCGTTGAGGAAATCCGCGATGCGGGCGTCGGTGTAGCCGCCCGCGGCATAGAGCTCATAGGCCTGGACGATGAGGTACGCCTCCTCAGGCACAGGCACGGGCACGCCTTCCGGTCCCTTGACGTAGCCCCAGGGCGGCTGATTGTTGTGCAGGCCCTTCAGCACCCGGGCCAGCTTGCCCTTCTTGGTCTCCCGGG
>CAZDCN010000531.1:0-2552 GCA_964503945.1 uncultured Caldilineales bacterium | reverse complement strand
TCCTGCGATCGCCGGTGATGAAGCGTTCACCCCGTTCACTGGCCAGGGCCAGATACGATGCGTCGTACGCAGAACGGTCGAAGCGACGGGCGAATGCGGCCATCTCTTGCCAAACCACCGGAAACAAAGGTATTCCCAACCCATCAAAGGTGTCCAGCGCCTCCATCCCCTGCTCTTCCCGGATGCGACCGCGACGGATCGCCTGCATCACCGCGTTGGTCATCTCGTACACCAATAGCGTGGGGGCGGCCAGGTCCAGCTCGCCCAGCACGTAATCGCGCAGCAGGCGCTGGGAGGGGAGCTGGTCTTCGTCAGGAAAATAGGCGGGAAGCAGCGCGCTGGCGTCAATAATCATGGCGCTCCTCCAATTCCGCACGAGAGGCCTCATACAACTCTTTGGCGGTGACGCCTATGTCCTCTTCCCGAAAGGTCTTGGCCAGTTCGAGCATACGCAAATAGGCCTCGATGCGCCGCATTTGCTCATATTTTTCAGGGGAAATGATGACGCCCACCGGTTTGCCGCGGTTGGTGATGGTGACGGGCGCGGTTTTGACCTCTTTCAGCCAGCGGGAAAGATGACTGTGGGCCTCGGCGACGGAGACTTTCGCATTCATGGCAGGGCCTGGGTAAAAATAGTGAGACAAGATGGTGATTTGATATAGTGATATTTTATCATGAAGTGTATCGACGCACAAATCCAAGCATTTGAACGCCTGTAACCCCGTGCCATGATCCGAACTCAGGAAATCCTGATCACCATCGCCGAAAAAGGCCCCTTCTCCGGCGCCGATCTCAAGCCCTACGGCATCCCGGCTCTCTGCTGAACCGCCTCCACGGGGAGAGCAAAAAGGGAAATTGGTCTATATTCGTCAATTTCCGCCTGCTTTCGTCAACATGGTGCGATGACGCAAGCCCTTTTCTTCAACTTCATAGCTGTATTAACTTAAGCCCAATCGTGATAATACTCATCTATACCGAGAAAATGAAAGCACATTCAATCACCCATAAGCGTACACCCCGGATGAAAAAGAAGCAAGTAAAATCAGAACATGTCCGCGACGATGCGTCGGGCGCGGTCATCATCTCGATCGACGACAACCAAGGGGCTCGGGCGCGAGGGAGTCCTGGGCGCAGGCTGTACACCCTGTCGTTGTGTCTGTCCTCCACACTACCTTACCCCTGCGCACATTCCGCCCGATGCGCGGGCCTTATGACACGCTCTCGAAAAACCAGTTCTCCTCGTCAGCGATGAGCTCCTCCAGGCTGCCGATCAAAATCTCGCCCGCGGGCCAGTCCCGGCGTCGCATCCATTGCCGCAGCAGCGCTTTCTGCTTCTCCTTCCGCTTCTCAGTATACAACATCAGCATCAACCGCCCTGCGGCCCGCAAGGATTTGGCCCATTTCTCCCGATATCTCTTCTTTTTTACCACCATATTCTGCACCTCCACCGGCCACAGCTCATCATCCAGCCAGGTGATGAGATCGGGCTCTGTGCGCTTGCCCCAGCCCTGCACCGGCCCTTCGAATAGCGGCTCCGGCTCCATCTCCACAGGCATATCCATGGCCCGCAGATAATCGGCCACCTCCAGAATAGCCACGCCATGGATGACGCCCTTATGCCGCCGCTGCCCCCAGATTAGCTCCGACTCTGCGGGCGGGGAGCCTGTTCGCTCCTCATACCAGGCCCGCCCGAAATCGCTCAACAACAGCAACTTGGAACGTCCGCCACCGCGCGGGCCACTCCAGCGGCGGGGTCGGCCTCGTTCCGTCACCTCCTTCACCAGCCCGATTTGCTGCAACCGGTTCAACGCATTGCGCACCGAGCCCATGCTGTAGCCGCCCTCATCCTGCGCAGCCAGCCGCTCCGCAATGCGCCAGGCCCGTCCCAATCCGGTCTCGCCCATCAGCAGCAAAATCTTCTCCCCCAGCGGATTCACCTTCCAGGCCGGGGCGATAAATGGTGCACTCCGGCGCTTTTTAGCTCGACTTTTGTCCTGCTCCAGCTCGGCGATACGGGCCTGCAATTGCTGCTTTTCCTGGGCCAGTTTGGCGACGCGGGCCTGTAGCGATTCATTCTCCTGCTGCACCGCTTCCACCCGCTCTATCAGCTCCGCCCCGCGCCCTTCTTGCTGCTGCTGCGCCATCACATGGCTTCCCGTCCATCCTTCTTCGACCTGACACTGGATCCATTTGCGGTTCAAAAAGCGCACCCGGGCCCGCAGGTCGCTGACCACGTCCATCAATTCCTCGATGAGCACTTCGTCCGCTTTGTGCCGGCGATGCAGGGGATAGACTTGCTGCACTCGGGCCACAGTTTGCTCCCCACGCTCCTGCCAGTGCTCCCGACCTTTGGGATAGCGGGCGCCATAATGGCTCAGCGTGCTGTATGCGGGAATGATAGTGTCATAGAGCACCCGATCCAGTAAGGATTTCTTCAGGAGTTTGGGCTTTTTGCTCGCTTTCATTGTCATTTCTCCTATTTTTTGGTATGCTGTTGCTAACATCTTCCGGGCGATGTCTGGAAGACAATGCGCTATAGCCTGCGCTGCGGG
>CAZDCN010000530.1:0-2552 GCA_964503945.1 uncultured Caldilineales bacterium | reverse complement strand
AAATCGGACTGGGCGGAGCGGAGCAGGGCGTTGATGTCCTCGTCGGGCTCATCCAGCGCGGGCAGGGCGTCGGCCCGGGTGGGGATGTCTTTCAAGATCTCGTCGGCCAGGACGCCCGCGCGCTCATTGCGCACATCCACTTTGCCTCGCACCAACACGATCCTCCCTTCCACCAACAGGTCCCGCACCTTGTCGTATAGTTTGGGGAAGACGGTGACGTCGCAGGCGCCGTTCATGTCCTCCAGGGTGAGAAAGGCCATGCGATCTCCTTTCTTGGTGAGGATGGTGCGGATGCCCGCGATCATGCCCAGGATGGAGACGAATCGGCCCTGGCGGGCGGGGGTGATGTCGATGCAGGAAGCGTTGACCGCGTGCTGATAATCGATATTCAGCTCCATGAGGGGATGGGAGGACACATACACGCCCAGCAGGTCCTTCTCCCAGGCGAGCTTTTCTTTGGATGACACGCGCTCATAGTTGATGGGCAGCTGGAGATCGCTATGGCTGCCGCCCATGTCCATGTCGCCGAACATGTCGAACAGGCTGACCTGACCCACATCTTTCGCTTCCCAAACGCTCTTGGACAGGGCCTGCATCTGCTCGATGGCTGCGAGGAGCTGTTCTCGCTCTCCCCAGGCGTCCAACGCTCCCACCTTGATCAACGCCTCCAGGGCCCGGCGATTGACCTTGCGCAGGTCCACCCGTTCGCAGAAATCGGTGAGGGAGCGGAAGGGGCCGCCTTCGTCTCGGGCGCGGATGATCTCCTCCACCGGGCCTTCGCCCACGTTCTTGATGGCGGCCAGGCCGAAGCGGATGGCGGAGCCGGGGGGCACGCGGAAATCGAAGCGGGTGCGGCCAAAGGTTTTCGTTTCGGCGGCCTCGGGCAGTTCCACGATGGTGAAGCCCGCGTCCGACTGGTTGATGTCGGGGGGCAGCACCTGGATGCCCATGTGGCGGCATTCCTTGATGAAGTTGGTGACCTTGTCCAGGTTGTCCCGCTCCACCGTGAGCAGCGCGGCCATGTATTCCACCGGATAATGGGCCTTGAGGAAGGCCGTCTGCACGGTGATGACCGCGTAGTCGGCGGCATGGCTGTTGTGAACCAAAATGTCGTTGGCGATGAAATTATGGGTTTCGGGAATCTCTAAATCATAGGTCTGCTTTTCCCCCACATAATCCACGGCGACGATGCGATCCCAGAAGATGTCGTTTTGCGCATAACGATGAAGCTTGTCATCATCGAAAAAGTCGGCCAGCCGCTGGATGGTCCGGCGTCGGAAACCGCGTTTATCAGGATTGTTGGTGGGATAAAACTCTCTTTGGGCCACGCCCGTGCGTTCATGGATTTCTTTCCAACTCAGGCCCGAACGCGCTTTGGCATCTCTCACCAATGCTTTGACTTCCAACGGCACGACGTCTTTGCTGGGCTGATGGGTTTGAACCCGGTCGAGGATGTTTTCCAGAGCCCGGCGGCGCTGAGGGCTCACGAAATAAACGCCGATTTGTGCGGCAAAGGCCCGGATGTGTTCCTCTCCTGTGATGAAGAGCTGGTAGCCTGTGCGCCCTTCTTTATAAGGAAATTCGACGGTTCGCAATCGGGAGAGGATGCCAAAACGCAAGAGGAGGTGTTGGAGTTGACGGGCCAACTTTTCCGAAGCGGTGGCGTAGAACAGGCTGCGACCCGATACGCTGATATGACCATCCCCCTCCCACATGCGGCTGATGAGCAACGCGATCTGGCGATTGGTTAGCTCGAAGACCCCGGCAGGAATGATTTTCTCCGACGCCTTTTTCCCCCAGATGCCGATGGCTTTGGCCCAGGTGACGATTCCCGCCTCCCGACTTCGGTCCACGCGTTTGGCGTAAACCGAATGCGTGCCTTTGTGCAGGGAGACGCTGCATACGGTGTTGGCGAATTGCTCCGCGGCCCGGCAATAGTCCTCCAGCAGAGCGGGATCCTGGGTGTAAAAATAAAGCGAGGTGGAATGGCGCAAGTTGCCTTCGGCTAAGAGATGTCCCAGCGCGATGACTTCGTGATCGGGCCATTGATGGGAGCCCTGAATGGGAATCACGCGCGGCGTGGCGATGAACTGGCCCGGTTGCAGGTCGCCCAACAAACGCCAGCCATCGAACGTGTAGAAGGGATGGTTGGCCGTGGCTTCGATGACTCGGCCGGATGCGGTTTGCAGGCGAAAGACCGGCTTGACGCCGTTGTCCATGACCCTTGCCACGGGTTGGGGACGGAGGCGCAGGGCGTCCATGTCGCAGCTCAGGGTTGTTTCCATCGTCGCCCGGCCATGGTGCAGGTCCTCGATGCGCACCAGACGCCCGGTTTCGGCATCCAGCACCTCCACATCGCCCGGCAAACATTTGTTGAAGCCGTAGTTGGCGAAGAAGACGATGTCCTCGTAGATTTTTTCCGCCGCGTCGGGGGGGATGCCGTTGGCCACCGCGCCCTCCACGAATTTGACGTGGTGCGCGGCCATTTCTTTCTCTTTCTTCTTGGCCACGGCCCGGCGCATGAGGTCGGCCTCGCCCGGCGTGTAGCCCGC
>CAZDCN010000529.1:0-2562 GCA_964503945.1 uncultured Caldilineales bacterium | reverse complement strand
AAGTTGCATTCCATGGCCGCGCGGGTGCAGATCTTCTGCCTGGGACATCCCGACCGTTTCGATGACACCGTACGCCCCTTTTACGAGATGGTGCGCCGGCTGGGCGTCCCCTTCACCCTGTTGCCCGACGATGCGTCGCTGACCGCGCTGGCCGAGGCCCTGGCCGACGCGGACGCGGTGGTGGACGCCATCTTCGGCACGGGCCTGAGCCGGGAGGTGGGCGGACGCTACGCCCGCGCCATTGAGCTCATCAACGCCAGCCCCGCGCCCGTGTTCAGCATCGACATCCCCTCGGGCGTCCAGGGCGATACGGGCCAGGTCATGGGCGTGGCCGTGCGCGCGGACGCGACCATCACCTTCGGGCTGCCCAAACCGGGCAACCTCATCTATCCCGGCTACGAGTACGGCGGCGATCTCTTCGTCACCCACATCTCTTTTCCGCCCGAGCTGACCACGCGCGAGGACCTGCATCTGGCCGTCTCCCCCTTCCCGCCTCTGCCTCCGCGCCGAGGCGACGCGCACAAGGGCTCGGTGGGCAAAGTCATGTTCGTGGCGGGCGCGGCCCGCTATCTGGGCGCGCCCTATTTTGCGGCCATGGGTTTCCTGCGCGCGGGCGGCGGGCTGGCCTATCTGGCCACGCCCGAGACGGTCGCGCCTTTCATCGCGGCCCAGGGCCATGAGATCGTCTTTCTGCCGCAAACGCCCACCCCCGCGGGCAGTCTGGCCCTGAGTAATCTGGATGGGCTGTTGGAGGCCAGTCAGGAGATGGCCATGGTCTGCCTGGGTTCGGGCGCGTCGCTGGAGCCGGAGACCCAAGAGCTGGTGCGGGAGCTGGCCGCGCGGCTGGACAAGCCCCTGCTCATCGATGGCGATGGGCTCACGGCTGTGGCCGGGCACCCTGATCTCATCGCCCAGCGCTCCGCGCCCACCATCCTCACACCCCATCCTGGCGAGATGGCCCGACTGCTGGGCGTCTCCGTGGGGGAGGTGCAGGGGGATCGGGTGGCTGCGGCCCTGCGGGGGGCGCGCGAATGGCGCGCGACCATCGTGCTCAAGGGCGCGCACACCATTATCGCCCATCCCGAAGGCCGGGCCTATTTCAATCTCAGCGGTAACGCGGGCATGGCCACCGCGGGCAGCGGCGACGTGCTCACGGGCGTCATCGCCGGCGCGTACGCGGCTCTGCATCTGGATTGGGAGGCCGCGGCCCGCATGGGCGCGTTCCTCCACGGGTTGGCCGGAGATCTGGCCGCGCTGGCGTTGGGCGAGGATGGGATCGTGGCGGGCGACATCCTCGCCCATGTCCCTGAAGCCATTCAATTGTACCGGGAGGAGCGTCTCGCCCTGGCCGAAAGCTATTATGGCAAGATCACGGTGTTGTGAAACCGGAGACCTGACAGGTTCCCACCCCCAAGGCCCATGACTCACGCTGCCCGCATTCGTTGGGATCGGTTGGGTTTGCTGGGAAAAACGCCAGGAACCTGTCAGGTCATCGCCCGCGCAAACCCATTTGACCCCGCGGCCGCATTTCTTTACAATGCCCTTACTCCCATCCGCATCGCACACCACGTCGCCTGGGGGATGATAACCACTTCTCAAACCCCATCGGGTCCTGAGCTATCGAGGAGGTCATAATGAATAAGCATACGTCTCCAAACGCCGAAGCGCCTCGGGTGGCGGCGGAGGACTCGCCCACCTCGCTGCACCGCAAGAAGTTGCCCAGAAAATTCTATGAGCGAGAGCTGAGGAAGCTTCAGATCGAGTTGGTGAAGCTGCAAGAATGGATCAAGCATGAGAAGCTGCGGGTGGTGGTTATCTTCGAAGGACGGGACGCCGCGGGCAAGGGCGGCGTCATCAAGCGCATCACCGAACGGCTGAACCCTCGCGTCGTGCGGGTGGCGGCCCTGCCCGCGCCCACCGAACGGGAAAAGACCCAATGGTATTTCCAGCGCTATGTGGCCCATCTGCCCGCGGGCGGGGAGATGGTGCTCTTCGATCGGAGCTGGTACAACCGCGCGGGCGTGGAACGGGTCATGGGCTTTTGCACCGAGGAGGAATACTGGGAATTCCTGCGGTCCGCGCCTCATTTCGAGCGGATGCTGGTGCGCTCGGGCATCATCCTCATCAAATACTGGTTCTCGGTGAGCCAGGAGGAGCAGGAGAAGCGCTTTCGGGCCCGGGCCAAGGACCCCACCAAACGTTGGAAGCTCAGCCCTATGGACCTGAAGGCCCGGGAGTTGTGGGAGGAGTATTCCAAGGCCAAGGATGAGATGTTCGCGTACACCGACATCAAACAGGCCCCCTGGTGGGTGGTCAATTCCGATGACAAACGTCGGGCCCGGCTGAACTGCATCCACCATCTGCTCAGCCAGATTCCCTACGAAGACCTGACCCCCGGTCCCATCGAGCTGCCTCCGCGGCCGGTTCCCCGCCATCGCTACGTGCGCCCGCCCATGGATTACCAAAACTTCGTGCCCGAAGTGTATTGAGGGAAATCTGCTGAAAATGGGAACGCGGATGATGCGGATGCTTCGCAACGCGGATCGGCGCCGATCATTTTCT
>CAZDCN010000528.1:0-2564 GCA_964503945.1 uncultured Caldilineales bacterium | reverse complement strand
TTCGCGCCTATAACACCCCCAAAGGCCCGGCCATCTTCCGCAGCCACGAGCATTTTCGGCGCCTGATGGATTCGGCCAAGATCATGCGGCTGACGCCCGTGCCCTACACCGCGGACGAGCTCATCGAGGCCGCCAAAGCCGCCATCCGGGCCAACAAGCTGGAAGCGTGCTACATCCGCCCGCTCATTTTCCGCGGCTACGAGACCCTGGGCGTGGATGGCCGCAAATGCCCCATCGAAGTCATCATCGGCACCGTGCCCTGGGGCGCGTATCTGGGCGAGGAGGCCATCAACCAGGGCGTGGACGTGGCGGTCAGCTCCTGGCGACGCACGCCCTCGGGCGTGGGCGCGCCCCTGGGCAAGATCGGCGGCCAATACGTCAACAGCCAGTTCATCGCCATGGAGGCCCACGATCTGGGCTACGACGAAGCCATCAGTCTGGATATCCACGGCTATGTGGCCGAAGGCTCGGGCGAGAATCTGTTCATGGTCAAGGATGGCGTGGTGTTCACCCCTCCGCTTTCTACCTCCATCCTCGGCGGCATCACCCGAGACGCGGTCATGACCATCGCCCAGGACCTGGGCTACGAGGTTCGGGAGATGACCATCACCCGGGAGATGCTCTACCTGGCGGACGAGCTCTTCTTCACCGGCACCGCGGCCGAGGTCACCCCCATTCGCTCGGTGGACCGCCTTCCGGTGGGCTCGGGCTCGCGCGGGCCCATCACCAAGGCCATCCAACAACGCTTCTTCGACATCGTAGCCGGGCGCTATCCCGACGAGCACGGCTGGCTGGATTACGTTTACGAGCAGGACTAAGGAAGAAATACGGCGTTGATGGCAGCTCGAGTTGTCTCAGAAAGCGCAAGGAGGTAGCGGTTCATGAAAAAAGAACGAACCTTCACAGCGATCGTTCATCGAGAAGATGACCTGTTCGTGGCTGAATGTCCGGAAGTGGGCACGGTAAGCCAGGGACAGACGATGGATGAGGCGCTGGCCAACCTGAAAGAAGCCACCGAACTGTATCTTGAAGAATTCCCGATGCCTGAAAGGTCCACGCCCTCATTTCTGACGACATTTCAAGTGGCCATCCATGCCCCGGCTTAAACGAGTTTCCGGCAAGGCAGCGATTCGCGCGCTGGAGCAACTGGGATTTGTTCAGGTGCGTCAGCGTGGCAGCCATGTCGTGATGAAGAAAGTAACCTCTGAGGGCTCTGTAGGATGCGTTGTCCCTTTGCATCGCGAGCTGGCCATAGGCACCTTGCGCGGCATCCTGCGACAGGCCCAAGTGTCTCCTGAAGAGTTCATGGAGCAAGTGAAGTAATCCCATGCAAACCCGCATCGCCCGCGACGACGCCCAACCTGTCGAGATGCTGCCCGGCCTGGTGCGCCGCACCCTGGCCTGGGGCCAGAAGATGATGATGTGCGAGTTCACCGCCGAGGCCGGGGTGATCATCCCCATGCACAGCCATCCCCACGAGCAGGTGGGGTTCGTGCAATCGGGCCGGGTGGAATTCACCGTGGCCGGAGAGCGTTGGATCGCGGGCCCGGGCGACTCCTACGCCATCCCCGGCGGCGTGGAGCACGCGGCCCGATTTCTGGAGCCTACCGTGCTCCTCGAGCTTTTCAGCCCCCCGCGCGAGGAATACGGTTGAGCCGCCCTCAAACATTCGCAGCGCAGCGAGAGGTCTGGTCAACCGGCCTCTCGCTTTTTTGAAGCAATCGTAGGGCGGGCGCGCCCGCGCCGACGCCGATGAAAATGGGAAGCGTATTTCGTGTTCCGTATTGCGTAACGACCTGAAGTTTTACGCAATACGAAATACGCAACACCTCCCAAACCTGTCCTCCTTTGCCTCTTTTTCTCTTAGCGCCTTAGCGACTTGGCGTGAGATAAAGCTATTTTCAGACAAGCAATCATTTTAATCACCACGGAGCGTCATCATGTCTGACCGCTACGATCCCCAAACCATCGAACCCAAATGGCAACAAATCTGGGACGAAACCGGCCTGTACAAGCGAGTGGAGGACCCAGACAAGGAGAAATGGTACTTCCTGACCATGCTCCCTTATCCCAGCGGCGACCTGCACACGGGCCACTGGTACGCCATGTCCCCTTCGGACGCGGGCGCGCGCTTCGCGCGCATGCAAGGCAAAAACGTCTGGTTCCCCATCGGCTTCGACGCCTTTGGCCTGCCCGCGGAGAACGCGGCCATCCGCCACAACATCCACCCCCACAAGTGGACCATGGCCAACATCGAGCGCATGCGCGGGCAGCTGCGGCAGATGGGCGCCATGTTCGACTGGGAACACGAGGCGGTCACCTGCCTGCCCGGCTACTACCAGTGGAACCAGTGGTTCTTCCTCAAATTCTATGAGATGGGCCTGGCCTATCGCGAGGAGGCTCCGGTGGACTTCTGCCCCACCTGCAACACCACCCTGGCCCGGGAGCAGGTGTGGGGCGAAGACCGTCGTTGCGAGCGCTGCGGCACGCCCGTCATCATCAAAAAGCTCACCCAGTGGAAATTCCGCATCACGAAATACGCGGATGAACTGCTGGAAGGGCTG
>CAZDCN010000527.1:0-2571 GCA_964503945.1 uncultured Caldilineales bacterium | reverse complement strand
AATCAACGTCAGCGGCTTCTCCAACCGAAAGAATAGCGCGTAGGTTCCCCTGGCATCCTGGGGCGGAAGCGCTGGGCGGGACATGGAGGGATGGCGATTAGGGAATCGCCACCCCGCGCTCGGCCAGCACGGTGAGCAGGGTCTCGGTCACCTTTTCTACAGACTGCGAGGCGTCGATCTCCTCAAGCAAGCCCTTGGCGAAGTAGTAGCCGATGAGCGGGGCCGTCTGCTTGTAATACACGTAGAGACGGTTTTTCACAGTCTCGGGCCGGTCGTCATCCCGCTGATAGAGTTCGCCCCCGCACACATCACAGATGGTGTCCTGTTTTGGAGGATTGAAGGTGACATGATACACCGCGCCGCAGTTTCGGCACACCCGGCGGCCCGAAATGCGCTCCACCACGATCTCATCATCCACCCGAAAGAGGGGCGCGACCCGCACGCCGCCAAAAGGCGCAAGCATAGCATCCAGGGCCACCGCCTGATGCAAGTTGCGGGGAAAGCCGTCGAGGATGGCCCCGCGGGCGCAGTCCTCCTCCGCCAGCCGCGCTTCCACCATACGGATGGTGACCTCATCGGGCACAAGCTCACCCGCGTCCATATATTGCTTCGCCAACAGACCCAATTCCGTTTGGTTTTTTAGATTGTAACGGAAGAGATCGCCTGTGGCCACCTGCGGCAAGCCCAGTTTCTTCTCCAAAATCTTGGCCTGCGTCCCCTTGCCCGAGCCGGGAGGGCCGAGAAACACAATGTAAGTGCGTTCATTTGCTGCCATAGCAAACCTCAATCAAAAGTATTGAATGTCGGAATGGAGCCCGACGGCCGGATGGGCCGCCGCTGGCATTAGCCTACCATAAACAGGCCCAAACACGGAAATAACGCGCCTCGATGAGTTCCCAATCGCATCCAATTCATGCTAAGATTAGCCCATCTATGCGTCAATGCATCTCTGGACAAACACTCCTCATGTTCAAAAATCTGCGCAACAAAATTTTCAACCCAGACGACGAAGAGAAAGAAAAGGAAGAGCCATCTATGGAAACGGGCGAATTGACGTCCCCGGAAAAGGAAGAAGAAACCTTTGCTGCCGAGGAAGCCTTCGGCGAACTCCCCCTCCTGCCCCTGCGCGGGGTGGTGATGTATCCCACCATGTGGCTGCCCATCACCGTGGGGCAGCCCCGCTCCATGCGCATCCTCGACTATCTGGTGGAGCGAGATGAGAAGCTCATTACCCTGGCTGCCAGCAAGGATCCTGAACTGGAAGAGCCGGGCCCGGAAGACATCTACGCCGTGGGCGCGGTCGCCCGCATTCATCGCATGGTGCGCACGCCCGACGGTGCCGTGCGTCTCATGCTCCACGGCCTCGAACGCATCCGCATCGAGGAATACACCGCGGAAACGCCCTTCCTGCGGGTGAGATACGCCCTGATCCCCGACCGGGAAGCCCGGGACCTGGAGGAGCAGGCCCTGGCCGCCTCGGCCAAAGACCTGTTCTCGCAGCTGGTCTCCCTTTCGCCTCAGATGCCCGAGGAGATGGAGAGTGCAGCCCGCAACGTGGAGGGCGAACTGCAGCTCGCCTATCTGCTGGCCTCCAGCGCCGGCCTTAAACTGGCCGATGCCCAGGCCATTCTCGAAGCCGATCCCCTGAAAGAAAAGCTGCGCATGCTGAACGCGTTGCTGCGCACCGAAGTCAAAATCCGCCAGCTCGCGCAGAAAATCCAGGAGGAAGCCCAGGGCGAGATGGAAAAAGCCCAACGGGACTTCTACCTGCGCAAGCAGATGGAGGTGATTCAGCGGGAGCTGGGGGAGGAGAATCCCCAGTTGGAGGAGATCAAGGAGCTGGAGGAGCGCATCGCCGCCGCGGGGATGCCCGAGGAGGCCGAGAAGGAGGCCCGCCGCGAGCTGGAGCGCATGCGCCGCATCCCCATCCAGGCTCCCGAATACTCGGTGATCAAAACCTATCTCGACTGGATGGTGAGCCTGCCCTGGCAGCAGCGCACCGAAGACAACCTGGACATCGAACACGCCCGCCGGGTGCTGGATGAAGACCACTACGGCCTGGAGGACATCAAGTTCCTGGCCGTGCGCAAGCTGCGTCAGGAGCGTCAAAACGACGAACCTTCCGCAGACCTGCCCGCCGATTACATCCGCAAGGACCGGGAAGGCGTCATCCTCTGCTTCGTGGGGCCGCCCGGCGTGGGCAAGACCAGCCTGGGCCTGAGCATCGCCCGGGCCATGAACCGCAAATTCGTGCGCCTGGCCCTGGGCGGCATTCGGGACGAGGCCGAGATCCGCGGCTTCCGCCGCACCTACATCGGCTCCATGCCCGGACGCATCATCCAATCCCTGCGCCGCATCGAGAGCCGCAACCCCGTCTTCATGTTGGACGAGGTGGACAAACTGGGTCGCGACTTCCGCGGCGACCCCGCCAGCGCCCTGCTGGAAGTCCTCGACCCCGAGCAGAACAGCGACTTTCGCGACCACTACCTGGATGTGCCTTTCGATCTCTCCGAGGTCTTCTTCATCACCACCGCCAACTGGCTGGACCCCATCCCCGGGCCCCTGCGGGAC
>CAZDCN010000526.1:0-2586 GCA_964503945.1 uncultured Caldilineales bacterium | reverse complement strand
GCTCAGCATAACGTAGACGAAATTTTCGTCATTATTGGCGTGCAAACGCTCATGAAACCTGCTTCGAAAATCGAACTCGCGCCAAGCCGCAAAGGGCGCAAAGGGAGAAAAGATAAGAAAGCAATCCCTTCCATTATACACCATCCCCGCTTCCATCCCGTCGTTTTGGCGATTGCGCTGCTTGTGGTTAGAATGAGGATCGGGTTTCGCTTCCACTCGCTCACCACACCCACGGCTTTTCCCATGTCCCCCCTGCTCAATCCCGCCAAACTCTCTCGGGCTGACCTGCTCAATTATCTGTATGAGCACGCGTCCAAAGCCCGCTGCGTGAGCCTGGTCGGCGTCAACAATGTGGGGAAATCGTGGCTGTTGCGGGATTTTCGCCGGCCCGAGATGCAGATGGCGCTGCGGCCCGACCTCGCGAACGCCCTGCACATCTTCTACGTCGACTGCAACCGCATGTTGGAAGTGAGCGAGCAGGCGTTTTACGAGCTCATCCTGCGGGTGATGCTGCAACATTTGCGGCAGGACGAAACGGCTCTGCGCGACCGCATTGTCGCGGCCTATGACCAGCTCATCTCACCCCCCAGCAAACTCCACATCCCCCTCAGCTTCAACCAGGCCATCACCGCGCTGGTGGAAAGCCGATCCTCCCAGGCGGTGTTTGTGTTCGACGAGTTCGACAGCGCGTTTCGGGCCCTGGATGGCCGGGCCTTCCTCAATCTGCGGGCGCTGAAAGACCGCTACGGCGACGCGCTCAGTTATGTCACCGCCACCCACCGCCGCCTCATCCATCTGCGCATGGGCGAGGATGTGGATGACTTCATCGAGCTGTTCGGCGCGAACGTGCGCTATGTGCCCCCTATGGGCGAGGCTGACGCCCGGGAGGTCATCGACGCCTGCGCCCGTGAGATGCAAGCCCGTTTCGACGACGCCGACATGGCCTTTCTCCTAAACCAATCGGGCGGGCATCCCGTCCTGCTGGAGATGGCCTGCCGCAAGCTGGCCCAGATCACAGGGCTGCGGCAGCGCACCGCCAGCGAAGACCAGCTCATTCACCGCGAAGTGCGGGACTTGCTGCGCCGGGACCCGGGCGTCATCGCCGAATGCCAGAAAATCTGGCGCGATCTCACGGATCAGGAGCAAACCGCGCTGGAAGGGCTGTTCTCGCCCGACCGAAACCCTCAGCCCGAGGCCATGGACGAACTCCGCCGCAAAGGCGTGCTCGTGGCCAATGGCGACGAGCCCCAGGTGTTCGCCGCCCTGTTCGAGGATTTTCTCATGCGGCGTCTGGAGGAGGGAAGAACGCCGCGGCAGGGCGTGCGGGTGGATGTGGAATCGGGCGTGGTCACCGTGGATGGCCGTCCGGTGGAGAACCTGACCCGGCTGGAGTTTCGTTTGTTGCTGCTCCTCTACGGGCGCATGAACAAAATCTGCGACAAATACAGCATTGTCGAATCGGTGTGGGGGGAGGAGTATGTGGATGAGGTGTATGATTCCGCCATCGAAAAGCTGGTGAGCCGCCTGCGCCGGAAAATCGAGCCCGATCCCTCTCATCCCCGCTACATCGTCACCGTGCGCGGGCGGGGTTATAAACTGGTGGGTTGAGAGAGCCATGTCCGACAAAGACGCCGCCCCCCGCGCCTCGCAGGAGACCATCCTGCTGGAAAACGTCATCTTCGTGCTGGTGGAGCCCCAGCATTCGCTGAACGTGGGCATGGCCATCCGGGCCATGATGAACACCGGCCTGACGCGGCTGCGGGTGGTGCGTCCCCGGGAATGGAATCCCTTCATCATCAGCGCCGCGGCCCATCGCAGCGAAGCCTTTCAGGAGCGCATCGAGTTCTTCGACGACCTGGGAGAGGCGCTGAAGGATGTGAATCTGGTGGTCTCGGCCAGCAACCGGCGGCGGGAGCTGAGCCCGCCCATCCTCCCCCCCGACGAACTGGCCCCCATCCTCTTCGAACACGCCCGCGTGGGAACGCCCGCCATCCTCTTTGGCCGCGAGGATTGGGGCCTGCCCAACGAGGTCGTCTATCGCAGCCACTATCAGCTCTACATCCCCACCGACCCCAACTACGCCTCCCTGAATCTGGCCCAGGCCGTGCTGCTCACGGGCTATGAACTGCGGCGGGCCCTGCTGAAACCCCGCGCGGACCTGCCTCCCGTCGGCGTGGATCCCAAAGACCCGCCCGCGACCGAGGCGGAGTTCACCGCGGGGGTGGAGATGATCCTGGAGGCCCTGGGCCGGGCCGGATTCTTCAAGCCGGGGCAGGAGCCCGCCAAGCGCATGAAGGTGGACCGGCTATTGCGGCGCACCCGGCCCACTGCGTCCGAGGCCGCGCTGCTGCGGGCCATGGGGCATGTGCTCTATCGGGAGCTGGCTTGCTCCAAGTTTGCGAAAAAATGGGAGGCGCGCAAGCGCGCGGCGAGGGAGGGCGCGACCGGGGAAGAGGGCGATGAGAGCCCGCTTTGAAAAGCGGACGGCCGCCCGCCGATATCGATAAAAATGAGGACACGGATTTCCACGACCTTCGGACACAGATTTTTTAACAAATTATCCGTGTTTTTCCGTGTTCATCCGTG
>CAZDCN010000525.1:0-2602 GCA_964503945.1 uncultured Caldilineales bacterium | reverse complement strand
CGGCCAACGCTGGCTCTGAGAAGGTCTCCGCAGACGAGGCCAACGGCTATTTACGGAACAGGCTTGCGTTCTGCTGCAGCACGCTATACAGACTCAAATCCCCCTCTCGGCCATCGGCCGCGAACTGCTCGACGACCCGCAGGCCCGCGTCTCGGGCCAGCTCCGCCACCTCACCCGCATCCAGCTCATGCGCGTAGCGCATTCCCCCGCCATCCTTCTTCCAGTCCAGCAGATAATCCCCCGGCTCCACATCCGCCTCGCTCAGGCCCATGACGGACCAGGGCAGGATTTTGCGGCGCATGCGCGGGTTGTGGGTGAAGCGCCAGGTGGAGAGGATGAGCGCGCCCTCGGGATGCATGCACCGGGCCGCCTCGCGCACGAACTGCACCCGAGCATGATAGCCGGGGATATGATGCAGCACGGCCAGCGCGGTCACCACATCGAAGCGGCCTAAGCGCCGATGCCATCCTTCCTGGCTCAAATCCATGGGGAAGAATTCGGCCCGCACCCGCTGCAGGCCCGCGGTCTGGGCCCGGGCAATGGCCAGCAGCCCCTCGCTGGCGTCCACCCCCACATAGCGCGCCTGCTCCAACCGCTCATCCAGAAACCGGGCCAGCCGTCCGTTGCCGCAGCCCAAATCGAGGACTGCGCAGCGCGGCGGGAAATAGGGTATAATACGATCCCAACCCGGTTGCGAGCCGAACCGCGTCCCCGAAAAAGACGCGGCAAAGCGTTCATAAAATTCGCGGTTGAGGGCCAGCAGTTTCTGGCGAGTCGCTTCAGTCATCATACAAAACCCTGATTTACTCCATCTTACCACTCCCACCCCCAATCTCCAATCCCTCCATGCCCACCATCACCCTGGCCAAATGGTCTGACGCCGAAGGCCGCACCCGCGCGATTCCCACCGATATCGAGGACCTCATGCAGGTGCTGGCCCGCATCCGCGCGGCCGACAACTGGAACCCCAAGACCTATCTGGCCATCGTCAACGGCCACGCCCGTCAGACCGGCCGTCTCTATTCCAAAACCGAGCTGCTGGACGGCTATCGCAAGCTCACGGCCATGGGCCTGATGGAGAGAGACCGGGAGCTGGAGGCCCGGCTGCTGCGCAAGCCCGTGCGCACCCACTCCGGCGTGGCTCCGGTGACCGTGCTCACCAAGCCCTACGACTGCCCGGGCGAGTGCATCTTCTGCCCCACCTTCGTGCGCATGCCCAAAAGCTATGTGCCCGACGAGCCCGGAGCCATGCGCGCCCTGCAAAACGACTTCGACCCCTGGCGACAAGTGACCTCCCGGCTGCGCAGCTTCGAGGCCACAGGCCACACCGCCAACAAAGTGGAGCTGCTCATCCTGGGCGGCACCTGGTCCGCCTATCCCAAAGCCTATCGGGAATGGTTTGTGCAACGCTGTCTGGACGCCATGAACGGGGTGGATTCCGCCAGCCTGGAGGAGGCCCAGCGCCTGAATGAGGACGCTGCCTATCGCAACGTGGGCCTGGTCATCGAAACCCGGCCCGACGCGGTGAGCGTGCGGGAGATCCAGCACCTGCGCCGCCTGGGCGTGACCAAAGTGCAGTTGGGCGTGCAGAGCATAGATGACCGCATCCTGGCGCTGAACAAGCGGGGGCACACGGTGGAGGAGACCCGCCGCGCATTTCGGCTGCTGCGGGGCGCGGGCTTCAAGATCGTGGGCCACTGGATGGCGAACCTCTACGGCGCCACGCCCGAATCGGACTACGAGGACTTCCAGCGCCTGTTCGACGACCCCGCCATCCGTCCCGACGAGCTCAAAATCTATCCTAATTCCCTGCTCAAGGAAGCCGAGCTCTATCGCTACTACGAACAGGGGCTCTATCAGCCGTACGACGAGGCCACGCTCATCGACCTCATCGCCCGCTGCAAACCCCACACGCCCCGCTACTGCCGCATCAACCGCATCTTCCGCGACATCCCCTCCCCCAACATCGTCGAGGGCAACAAGAAGACGAACCTGCGCCAGCTCGTGCAGAACTACATCATCGAGCACGACCTGCCCCGCTGCCAGTGCCTGCGCTGCCGCGAAGTGCGCCGCCAAAAGGTGAAGGAGAGCGACCTACGGCTGGACATCCTGCCCTACGAGACCGACATCAACCGGGAATTCTTCATCAGCTTTGTCACGCCCGAAGACAAGGTCGCAGGATTCCTGCGCCTTTCCCTGCCCCATGCGCCCGAGGTCGTCCCCATCGACGAGATCCAACACGCGGCCATGATCCGCGAGGTGCACGTCTATGGACCGGCCCTGGGGCTGGGACGCAACAGCCGGGGCGAGGCCCAGCACCGGGGGTTGGGCTCCCGCCTGGTGGCCGAGGCGGAGCGCATCGCCCGGGCCGAGGGCTATCCCGAGCTTGCGGTCATCGCGGCCATCGGCACCCGCAACTACTACCGCCGTCTGGGTTTCGAGATGACCGAGTTTTACATGAAGAAGAGACTCTAACGTTAACGTTCGTCTCACAGACCTCCTACGGATTTCTAATCCTCCCGTGCTAAAAAAGGAAAGAGTGCAATCACTTTAGTTTCCGGTAAAAAGAGGACAGCAGATACCGGCCTGATGGCGGTATCAA
>CAZDCN010000524.1:0-2618 GCA_964503945.1 uncultured Caldilineales bacterium | reverse complement strand
CGCGGCTTGCGCTCGACCCTGCAATCGGTGGTCAACCAATTCACCCGCAAACCTTATGGCTGGGACCAGACCGCGGTGCAGGTGATGGCGGCCCGGCTCCTCGCCCGCGGCAAGCTGGAAGCCCAGATGGATGGTGAAATACTGGAAGGACGCACCCTGGTGCAGGCGCTGAAAAACAGCCATCGTTTCCAGTCGGTCATTCTCCTGCCCCAGGTGGAGATTTCCCCTGCCGACCTGCGGCGGCTGAAGGATTTCTACGGCGACTTCTTCGACGATCAGCCGCCGGCCGGCGCCGACGCCAAGACCCTGGCCCGAGACATCTCCCAGGCCTTCCGCAAGCTGGCGGACGATCTGGATCGCCTGCTGCTTCAGGAGCGCGCCTATCCCTTCCTGACGGTGTTGCGCGACCCCCTGACCCGCATCGAAAAGCTCATGGGCAAGCGCCCGCAGGACTACCTGGCCCTGCTGCGGGAGGAAGAAGACGCGCTGTTCGAGATGAAGGAGCAGATCATCGACCCGGTGCGGGCCTTCATGCGGGGCAGCCAGCGGGCCATCTACGACAGCGCCCGCCAGTTCCTGTCCGCCAACGAGACCAATCTCTCCTACATCGACGGCGAAGAGGCGCAGCAACTGCGCGCCATCCTGGATGATCCCGAGTGCTTCCGGGGGAACAAGATGCGCCAGGCCAAAGACCTGCAGGAGGCCCTGGACGCCAAAATCCAGGCCCGCTTGCAGCAAGAGCGAGATCAGGCGTCCGCCGAGATCGAAGGCCTGTGGACGAGGCTTTCTGGCACCGAGGAATTCGCCCAACTGACCGAAGAGCAACAGGCTGAGCTGCGCCATCCCTTTGATGCAGAAATCGACGCCATCAAGAGCCTGACGCTGATCGCTTCCATCCACGACGCGGTGCGCCGCTTTGAGGAGGGGGCGTACACCCAGGCCTTGCGCCAACTGGACCAATGGCTCCATGCCTCAGAGCCCGGCCCTGACGGGGAGACGATCATTCACGAGCCGCAAGTTGTTTCCTTGCGCTATCTCACCGTCCTCTTCGATCGCCCCTGGCTGGACAGCGAAGCCGACGTGGACGCCTACCTGACCGCCCTGCGCCAGGCGCTTTTGCAGGTCGTGCGCGATGGCAAGCGGGTGAGGTTGTAGCCCCTCCCCCGCCCGTGTCACCCTGTGGGAGCGCAGCGACCGCCTCGATGTGTCACCCTGAGGGAGCGCAGCGACCGCCCCGATGTGTCACCCTGAGGGAGCGCAGCGACCGAAGCCTGCCCTGAGCGTAGCCGAAGGGCCTGCCCTGAGCACAGCCGAAGGGGGTCTCGCTGACTACAAGCGCAAGATTCTTCGCTCCCTGCGGTCGCTCAGAATGACACAGCCCCAAGCGTTCTTCGACCAACACCCACCCCCATCTCCCACTCATCCGCGTTCGTCCGCGTTCATCCGCGTCCAACACTCCTATGAACACCAAAGCCCTGGAAAAATTCGCCCGCAGCGCCCGCAAGCAGCTCCATGACCAGGTCGCGGCCCGCCTGGCCCGCGTCCTCGCTCCCGACAGCATCGAACGCCGCGCCCACCCCGACGCCGTGGCCGAGCTGGAAGCCCAGATCGACCGCGCAGGCCGCGACGCGGTCATCGAAGAGGCCGCGTACACCTGGTTCAATCGCTTCATCGCCCTGCGCTTCATGGACGTCAACGGCTACGCGTTCATGGGCGTGGTCTCGCCCGCGGCCGGCTTCACCCAACCCGAGGTGCTGCAAGAGGCCAAACAGGGCCTCATCCCCGATGAGCTCCGGCCGGCGCTGGGGCGGGAGAAGGCCGCGCGGGTGCTGGACCTGCTCTCGGGCCGCGTCCCCTCGCCCAATCCCCAGCAGGAAGCCTACCGCCTGCTGCTGGTGGCCGCGTGCAACGCCTACCACCAGATCATGCCCTTCCTGTTCGAGGAGATCGACGACTACACCGAGCTCCTCCTGCCCGACGACCTCCTCTCCCCCAACAGCATCCTGCAGGACGTGCGGCAGGCGCTGGATGAGGCCGCCTGCCAGGACGTGGAGGTCATCGGCTGGCTCTACCAGTTCTACATCGCGGATAAAAAAGACCAGGTCATCGGCAGCAAGCAGAAGATCCGGCCCGAGGACATCCCCGCGGCCACCCAGCTCTTCACGCCCCACTGGATCGTGCGCTATCTGGTGGAGAACAGCCTGGGCCGGCTGTGGCTATTGAACCATCCCAACTCCCGCCTGCGAGAGCGCATGGATTACTACATCCCGCCCGAGACGCCCGAAACCGACTTCCTGCGGGTGAACTCGCCCGAGGACCTGCGGGTGCTGGACCCGGCCGCGGGCTCGGGCCACATGCTCACCTACGCTTTCGATCTGCTCTACGCCATCTACGAGGAGGAGGGCTACCCACCCGCGGACATCCCCCGCCTGATCCTGGAGCGCAATCTGGTGGGGTTGGAGATCGACGCCCGGGCCGCGGCCCTGGCCGCGTTCGCCCTGACCATGAAAGCCCGGGCCCAAGACCGCCGCTTCTTCCGCCGCGGGGTCGCGCCCGACATCGCCTGGCTGCATCCCGTGGCCATCGACGCCCGGGAGCTGGCGGCCGCGTCCTGGCTC
>CAZDCN010000523.1:0-2623 GCA_964503945.1 uncultured Caldilineales bacterium | reverse complement strand
TTCCAAACCGTCCGCTCCGGCCTCGCCCGCGCCGAATCCCCCGGCGTCAAGGCTGTCCGGGGCCTCCAGCATCTCCTGGAAGAGGTCCTGCAAGCGGCGTTCGTCCGTGCTCATGTGTGCTGTTCCAATAAGCGACGCAGGGTGGCCATGCCGCGAAACTGCAGCGCTTTGATGGCTCCCTCCGACTTGTTCATCATGCGAGCGACTTCGGCGATGCTATAACCTTCCAAAAAGCGCAGGGTGATGACCTCGGCCTGCTCCGCGGTGAGCTGGTTGATGGCGCGCAAAAGCGCGTCCCGCTCCAGTTTCGCCGCGGTGGTGCGATAGGGATCGCCATCGCCCGCGGGAATGTGGGGCGCGTCATCGATATTCGTGTAGGTGGCCTGGCTTCGTTTGCGATAATAATCGACGATCAGGTTATGAGCGATGCGGTATATCCAACCTGAAAACGATGTGTGCCAACCTTTTCCACCCCGCATGGCCTCCAGCACCCGCAAAAACACCTGCGCAGTCAAATCTTCAGTGACCAGAGGGTCGCTGGTGCGATGATAGATAAAGCTCTGAATTTTGGGCGCGTACAGATCGTAGAGTTTGGCGATGGCGTCGGGGTCTCGTGCTGCTGCCCGCTCCACCAGCGCCGCCTCCGAGGCGGAAAACGTTGGCGGCAATACGCTTTCGTGAGTCAAGACGGGGGACGTAAGAAAAAGTTACGGGGGAAGGCGCTCAGTCGAAAAAATCGCCAAGATCGCCTCGATTCGCTGTCGCGCCATCCTCTGCCAGCTCGGCTGGCGACAGACGCCCAATAATAATAACCAACAATTCAAGTTTGTGCAAACCGCCCCGAGAGGGTTATCGGGGACGCGGTTTGGTTCGCTCCGCGCGCTTCGGCGTGAGCTGTGCGACCTCACGCGCGCCATCGCCCTATGGCCCCCTCTGCCGGGTGAGGCCAGGTCAGGTCGATGATGGTTCGGCGGAGGATTCTTCGGCCCGCATAGCCGCTTTGGCCGCCTGACGGGCCTCGGCTTCCGCCTCTGCGGCCGCCATTTCATGAGTGATTTTATAAACCACCCACATGCGTTGGAGCACCGTAATGCCAGCAAGAACCATGATCACCAGGAGCCCGATGAGGAGCTGATTGAAAAGCAACGCCAACGCCGTGACAATGAAGCGTTCCACCCGGGTGCCAATGCCCACCTTGACATCGACGCCCAGCCCCTCGCCTCGGGCGCGGGTATAGCTGACCAGAAAACTGGCGATCAGCGCCAGAAAAGCCGCCATCACATACAGCGGCTCGCCTCGCACGGCGAAGTAATACCCCATGGCCATGAGCACGAACGACTCACTCAACCGGTCCAGGGTGCTATCCCAAAAAGCGCCAAACTTGTTCCGCACCCCCAACTGACGAGCCAGGGTGCCGTCGATGGCGTCCGCGCCCGCGGCAACGAGGAACACAACCCCAGCCCAAAAGATCTGATCGATGATGATGAGATACGCCACGCCGAGGTTCAGCAGAAAGCCCAGAAGGGTGATGACATTGGGCGTGATGTGCAGTGCGCGAAACGCCCCCGCAATCGGTTCGAGAATGACCTTGAGATGGCGGCGACCCCATTCTGTGATCATGGTTGATGTCCTTGCAACAAAGATGGCGACTTCTTGAGCAAAAAATTGTATAATAGATCGGCGTCCCAAAGTGTACACCACCTAAGCGCGTTTTTTCAAATTCGATCCCCTGCTTCCTTCACTTTCCCATCCCATGCCCGTGTTTCGCCGCCGTTCCTCCCGCCCCTCCATTAGCGACATCCAGGAAGACCTGCAGCGCGCCCTGGCCCTTCTGAAAGAAGCGAAGCGGACGGTGGTTTTGACGGGCGCCGGCATCTCCACTCCCTCCGGCATCCCCGACTTCCGATCCGACGCCACGGGCCTGTGGAGCTTCACCAACCCCTTTGAGGTGGCCAGCCTTTGGGCGTTTCGGGAGCGGCCCCAACGATTTTACCAATGGCTGCAACCCCTGGCCGCGGACATCCTCCAGGCCCGACCCAATCCGGCTCACATCGCCCTGGCCCAAATGCAGCGTCAGGGCAAGCTCTCGACCATCATCACCCAGAACATCGACGGCCTCCACCAGGCCGCGGGCTCGCAGCATGTGCTGGAAATTCACGGACATTTGCGAGAGGTGCATTGTCTCACCTGTGGATGGGAAGGGGAAAGCGAGCCCTATCTGGAAGCCTTCATCCGCTCGGGCGAATTGCCCATCTGCCCCCAATGCGGCAGCGTTCTGAAACCGAAAGTTGTGCTCTTCGGCGAAGCGTTGCCCCACGATGTGGTGGTGGCGGCGCAGGAAGCCGCGCTCCATAGCGATCTGATGCTGGTGGCAGGCTCCTCGTTGGAAGTCATGCCCGCGGCCGACCTGCCCGCGCTGGCCGTGCGCAGCGGCTCCAGGCTGATCATCGCCACCCTGGGCATCACGCCTTTCGATCATCTGGCCGATGTGTTGCTCCGGGGCGATGTGGCGGAAACCCTGCCCTGGCTGGCGGAACGCCTGTTGTGAAAATAGCTTAATCTCACGCCAAGGCGCAGAGTCGCAAAGGGAAAAAGAGGCAAAGAAAAGCAGGTTTGCAGGTGG
>CAZDCN010000522.1:0-2625 GCA_964503945.1 uncultured Caldilineales bacterium | reverse complement strand
GGTGGCCCGGGCTGTAAAACGCGCTGGAGAAGGCCTGCCATGCTGGCGGGAGGAGGAACTGGCCCGCATCCGCCAGTGGGAGGAGGAAGTCGCAGCCGCGTGGGCCTCCCTCACCCAGCGGGAGCAGGAAATCGCCCGCCTTCTGGCCCAAGGCCTGCGCAATCAGGAGATCGCGGACACCCTGGGGATTTCGACGCGCACCGTGGAGTATCATGTGGCCAATGTATTGGTAAAGTTAGGTCTGCGCAATCGGGCCGAAGTGGCGGGATGGCTGGCCGCGTGGGCTGACGTGGAAGCCGGGGACGCCTAGCAAGGCGCTACGGCGTGGGCGCGACCGGACCGGTGGGGGAGCTCTCTAACAATGGGGGGAGCGTGGCGGTGGGCGCAGGCTGGATGCGTGAGAAAGGGATGGGCGGCGGGCCTGCGTCGGGTGGAATAGGCGGGCCATCGGGAACCTGGCGCAGGTCCTCACAGGGAACCTCCCGCACATCCGCCCACCGAAATCCCCGGGCCCGAAAGGTGGGGATATCCTTGATCCAGCGCTTCTTCCCATCCTCCAGCAGATACACATGAGGACTGCCATAGCACTTGAGCAGAACCGGTCCGCCATAGCGGCCATAGGCCGCGCGCTGCACGTTCAGCGGCAATGCAGAAAACGCGCCGGAAGGCGCGCGACCGAACTGCCAGGGCAAGATGCATATCATGAGCAGCGCCCATATCGCATAAACCCACGCGCCTCGGGCGAACACCCGATGGACGCCGGTCACCCAGGCTGCTTCGGCGGATGGCCGCGCCAGGACGAGGAGCAGCCACGCCAGCAATCCCACATGGATCCCATCCCAACCGATGAACGCCACCCGGTTGGGCGTGAGGGAGACCTGCCAGGTGCGATAGAGGATGGCGTACAGCGCATACAATCCCACCACCCACGCCAGCAAGGCCAGCGCGGCCATGCCCCAACGCAACCAGCTTCGCCCGCCCTCCCCGCTTCGCCCGGGCGTCACCCCCAACAAAAGCAAAATCACGGCAAAGAGCATGACGGTGTAGACGATGAGCGTCTCCCGATGATGCAGCGCGTCGGTGAAATGAAAGGGGATCAGCGCCACATACACCGTCAGCACGGCCAGGCTGATGGGCAGCGCCATGCGCAGGATGAGCCCCACCACCTTGCTCAACCCCGTTTCGGTGGGTTGGTCATTCGGCGGGCGGGTGGGATCATAGAGCATGGCCACAATCAGCACAGGGATCGCGCCGGCCCCTCCGGCCCAAAAAACTCGTATCAGCCACTCGGGCAGGGTCACCGAAAGCATCTCGAAAAGTCCCGTGGTAATGGCCATGAACACCCCTCCGACAATGGCGAACAAACCCGCCAGAAACGCCCCTTCCAACATCGTTTGCAACAAAGCAAAACGCGGCTCCGTTGCGTCGCGTTCAGCCAGGAGATAAGCGCCAAGCCCGGCCAGAGCCAGGATGGGAAGATGCATAGCCGAAAGTTTAATATATTGCTCGATAGCGGGTCTGGGAATCATGTGGGTGTAGGCGGCGACGACGTACAGCGAGACGCCAGCCAATCCCGCGAGGATCCCGATCATGCGCAGCCAGCGCCTCTCGCCCGTAATGGTCAGATAGACGATCGCCGTCCCCGCGGTGATGGGAGCCCAGAAGAGGAGCATCGCGGGGAAAAAGATGTAACTCTCCCCGGGCAATCGGACGCCGGCCCGCTCATCGGACAGAAGCCAAAGCAGCAAGCCATTGAGCAGCGCCAGAGGAATAGCCCAACGCCAGGGGATGACCCGCTCCTGCGCAGGCGAGGCCGCCCAGGTCAACCGGTAATACCAGGCGGCAAGGAGCGGGTCGTCAGGGTCCTGCTCGTATCGGGCCTGGATTGCCCGGAGAAAAGCCTGACGCGCTTCACTGTCTTGCAAGGAGCGATAGTGCGCCTCCAGGGCCTGGGGGGTCAAAGGGTCCGGTAAGGCGATGTTTCGAGTCATCGTGCACCTCGTGGGATGTCCAAATGAAGCATGCTCACCTTATTATAGGACATTTCTCTCCTCTTGTCCCCCGTATTTTTACGGGGTTGCCTACTGAAAAGTCGCCCCTGGCGTGGGGTTTTCCGATTTTCTTCATGAGTGGTCTGGCGGCCGCGTCACCAGAATTCTGATTTCAACCCCCCATCGGCTATAATTGAGCTGAAATTGACTTTTTCAGTCCGATGTCCAGCGCTGGACGTCGGCTGAGCCAGACAACACGAGACCTCATCATCATTCAGTGAGTAACCGGGCATGACCACCAACCAAGAACGGATCGCATTGCTCCGCCAAATGCGGGAGAAAACGCTTTTGGGAGGCGGCGAAGAGCGCATCCGCCGTCAACATGAAAAAGGCAAGATGACCGCCCGCGAGCGGCTGGACCTGCTGCTGGACAAAGGCTCCTTCCGCGAGCTGGATGCATTTGTGCAGCACCGCACCCATGATTTCGGCATGGAAAAGCACCGGCCCCTGGGCGATGGCGTCGTCACCGGATACGGCACCATCGACGGGCGGCTGGTCTACGTCTTCTCTCAGGATTTCACCGTGTTCGGCGGCTCCCTCTCCATGGCCCACGCCGAAAAGATCGTCAAGATCA
>CAZDCN010000521.1:0-2626 GCA_964503945.1 uncultured Caldilineales bacterium | reverse complement strand
GCATCGTGCATGATGATGCTGTCCCGCACCACCGCGCCCGCCTCGATGACCACCCCGGGGCCGATGATGGAGCGAATGACCTGGCCCTGGATGCGGGCGCCGTCGCTGAGGAGGTTGTTCCGCACCCGCGCGTCTTCGCTGAACCACACCGGCGGGTACTGCTCCGACCGGGTGTGGATGGTCCAGCGCCGGTCGTTGAGCTCCAGCGCGGGGATGTCGGCCAGCAGGGCCATGTTCGCCTCGTAGAACGCGGGCACGGCCCCCACATTGGCCCAATAGCCCTCGAATTCATAGGCGTACACGCGCTTCTCCTTGACCAGCTCTGGGATGACCTCCCCACCCAGGTCATTCGCATCCGCGCCGGGCCCGCGCAGCCAGTCCACCAGCGTGGCTGCGTTGAACACATAGATGCCCATGCTGGCCAGGGTGGCGCGGGTGCGCCGCGGCTTCTCCTCGAAGCGGATGATGCGGTTGTCCACGTCCGCGGTGATCATGCCGAAGCGCGCGGTCTGATGCGGGCTGACCGGGCGCACGGCAATGGTGACGTCGGCCCGGCGAGAGCGATGGAATTCCAGCAAAGGCTGGTAGTTCATCTTGTAGACGTGATTGCCCGACAGCACCAGCACCTGGTCCGCGGCGCTCTCCTCGATGACATCCAGATTGAAGCGCAACGCATCTGCGGAGCCCTTCTCCCACAGGCCCTCGCCAGGCCGGGTTTGATAGGGCTGAAGCAGGCGCACGCCCCCCGTGGCCCGGTCCAGGTCCCACGGCTTGCCCGAGCGGATATGCTCGTTCAACGGCCGGGGCATGTATTGGGTGAGCACCGCCACGTTGTAGATGTCGGAATTGACGCAGTTGGAGAGGGGGAAGTCGATGACGCGATATTTGCCCGCGAAGGGGACGGCCGAGGCGGGGCGTCGGGCGGTGAGCACAGCCAGGCCCGGGCCTGCGCCTCCGGCCAGGATCATGGCGATGACGGTGTTTGGCATGAGGGGTGCATCCTTGTTTGGAAAGCAGGTTGCACGGGCCGCGGCCCGTCGATACGGATGAAAATGGGATGCGTATTTCGTACTGCGTAATGCGTAATGCGTATCTCGCCCATCAGTTTAACGCAATACGAAATACGCAATACGTCCTTCGTTGCCTCGGCCAACGTTGCCGCTAAAGTCTTTTCGCAAACGATGCCGACATTTATTGACGGAACAGGCGCCATAAGCGCTGCGCGCCGATGAGGATGAAAATGCGGTCGCCAGGGGCAGATCGCAGGGAAGGAATTGCCAATGGCTAATGGTCAAGGGGGCAACTTGCCGCCTGCAACCAGCCGCTTGCAAAGCTGCAAACCTGACTTTCATTTGTGTTTCCTCTATTTGTGTTCTCTACCCGCGAGTTTTTTCAGGATAGAGGGTTCGGGCAGGATGACGCCGCCGGGGTGCACCGACGCGCCCGAGGGGATATCGGCCCGGCCTTCGAAATCGGCCACATCCACGCCGGCGTCGATGAGCACATTGCGGCCGATGACCAGGTTTTCGGGGATGTAGGCGCCCTTGCCCACCACGGTGACGCCGGTGTTCAGCTTGTCGGGCATTTCGGCGTTGGGGATGGTCAAATCCTCTCCTGCGCCCAGGCGCACGCCCGCGCTCACGACGACGTTCTTGTCCACGACCACTTTATCGAGCACCGCGCCGGGGCCGATGAACGCGTCGTTCATGACCACGGATTCGCGCACCACCGCGCCCGGAGAGACGAAGACGCCCGGGGAGAGCACGGAGCGAACCACTTCGCCCTGGATGACGCAGCCGTTGCTGACCAGGGAGCGGGCGCTGCGGCCCAGCACGCTGGTCTTCACCGGGGGGCGCTCCTGGCTGCGGGTGCGGATCTGCCAGCTCGCGTCCCACAAATCCAGGGGATGGTTGGGGTCGCACAGCTCCATGGAGGTGCTCCAATACGCGTCGATGGTGCCCACATCCACCCAATAGCCTTCGAACTGATAGGCGAAGACCTTGTCCCGGTCGATCATGTAGGGGATGACATGTTTGCCGAAATCGAGGTCGGGATGCTGGGGATGGAGTTCGTTCAGCCGGGCCTCCAGCACGTCGGTGTTGAAGAGGTAGATGCCCATGCTGGCCAGGGTGCCCCGGTCCTCTTTGGGCTTTTCGAAGAAGTCGGTGATGCGCCCGATGCGATTGGTGGTCATGATGCCGAAGCGATGGGCCTCCTCCTTCTTCACGTTCATGACGGCGATGGTGAGATCCGCGCCCTTCTCCTGATGGTAGCGGATCATCTCCCGATAATCCATTTTGTAAATGTGATCCCCGGACAGGATCAACGACCCATCGGCATCCCGATTCAGCACGAAATCCAGATTTTGAAACACCGCGTCCGCGGTGCCCGCATACCAGCTTTTCCCCTCCCGGGCCTGATAGGGTTGCAGCAGGCGAATGCCGCCGTGGATGCGGTCCAGGTCCCAGGGCTTGCCGATGCCGATATGTTCGTTCAGCGAATGGGGCCGATATTGGGTGAGGACGGCGATGTCGTAGATTTCGGAATTGACGCAGTTGGAGAGGGTGAAGTCGATGATGCGGTATTTCCCGGCGAAGGGGACCGAGGGTTTGGCCCGGTGCGCTGA
>CAZDCN010000520.1:0-2636 GCA_964503945.1 uncultured Caldilineales bacterium | reverse complement strand
CTTCGGCGTGGGCGGCTCCCAGCCCGGCAGGAAGGCGTCCAACCGGGCAATATGGACCTCGCTGTCGACCACATAGCTGACGAAAAAGCTGACCTCTTCTCCGCGAACCGTTCCCACCTGGACGTCGGAATAGCCATACACGCCCGCAGCGCTATCGACGCGGATATCCACGGGTTGTGCTCCCTGCGCGGTGATCATGCGGGCGCGAAGCGTCAAGCTCTGGTCCCGATACGCCAGCACGCAGCGCCCTGCGGCGCAGGCGATGTCATGGGTTTGGGCCCGGCGGCTGGAGGCGTTGGCCAGCGGGGTTGGAGGCAGCACCGCCTCCCCTTGTCGGTCGAGAATAGTCATCATCAGCGTGTAAGTAACGTCGGCGGGGTCTGCATAGCCCTTCGCCTGAGACCACGCCACCACATACAGTCGCTCATCGGGCAGATAACCGACGCGCGGGGCGATGAGCCGGAAATCCTCGGGACCATTCCCTTCCTGTCCCCGAGCAATGAACAGCTCTTTCCCAACGCGAATCGCGCCCCCCTCGTTGGTGATGAACCGGCCCACGATTTCCCTGAAGCCCTTGCTATGACTCGCGCTGCTATTCCGTTCATCTTCCCACACCACCAGCCGCTGGGCTCCCTGCCCCGCGATGTCGGGATGCTCCTGATAACGCGAGAGCCGTCCGCCGTCCTCCCGACGGGAGATGAGCAATCCTTCCTGCACCTGCCGGGTTTCTCCAATCAGGAGCTGTCCGTAAATGTCCTTCTCCAGAACAATGCCGTCGGGGTCCAGTTCGTAGCGCTCGCGATGGTCATGCCAGAGCACGAATGGCGCGTCAGGCCCTAGCAAAGTCATCTCCGGGTCTTGCTGGCAGCTCCAGTCGTAGTAAACGCCCCAGGGGCTGATGAGATTGGGCGGGGATGCGTACCAGGCCAAATCGTCCACCACTTGGCCCAACCGACCATCCTCGGGGGTATATGTACGCAAGTTAACGTCGTTGCACGTAGTGACATGGAGATCCCCCGACGCAAGCACGCTATCCGGAAACATCTGCCAGCTTATGAAATAGCGATCCCCGTCAGGATCAAAAATCACGGCAGGGCGTTGCTCATTGTCATAGCGACCGGAGCCAGGGGGATATTCGCCGCGCGTGGCCACGGCGATTTCATCTGCAAGGATCTGTCCCGTGGCCGCGTCGAAACGGCGGGCGAAAATGTCGGAGTTGTATTCCAGTCCGTAATAATCCGCCAACCCTTGGGGATCATGGCGGGCATCTTCCCACACCAGCAAGACTTCATCCCTGAGGGGATCATAGGCGCTTTGGGGCGCGTTTTGGGCGGCTGGGCCAGGGTTTCGCTGCACCCAGGCTACGGTCAACGCGGGTGCGGCATCCGCCTGATGGGAAGAAGAAGTGGATGCGAGAGCTTCAGGCCCGAGTGACGTCAGAATTCGGGCCAGTGCGAGGGTGGATGTCAGGCTGACGATGAGAAGCAGCCAGCGACGATGGCTTTTGGAAGGATTCACAAAACAACCTGGAGGAGTGTTGACGGGCTTTCGCAGAGGCGACCGTCAGGGGAGAGGGAAATTATACAGGGAAAACATCCCCTTGTACAGCTTCCTATTTTATCCTTCCGCTTTTGGCTGGAAACAAACCCATAGGTTATTATTGCATCTGACCGGCATATCGGTTTTTCTGGCTACAAATCTACAAACATTTTCATAATTCACAAAAAGGAATTGCAACCATGGCTTATCAGAAAATCCAAGTTCCTAGCGACGGCGAGAAAATCAGGATCGAAAACGGCAGGCTCATCGTGCCCGACAATCCCATCATCGTCTTCATCGAAGGCGACGGCACCGGCCCGGACATCTGGGCGGCGGCGCATCGCGTGCTGGAAGCAGCGGTGGAGAAGGCTTACAAGGGCCAGCGTCGCATCGTTTGGATGGAGGCGTATGCGGGCGAGAAAGCTCTCAAAGTCTACGGCGAGGGCGTGTGGCTGCCCGACGAGACCCTGGACGCGTTCCGCGAGTACCTGGTGGGCATCAAGGGCCCGCTCACCACGCCCGTGGGCGGCGGCATCCGCAGCCTGAACGTGGCCCTGCGTCAGTTGCTCGACCTCTACGTCTGCCTGCGCCCCGTCAAATACTACAACGGCGTCCCCAGCCCGGTGAAGCATCCCGAATACATTGACATGGTCATCTTCCGCGAGAACTCGGAAGACATCTACGCAGGGATTGAATGGCCTGCCTTCAGCGATGACGCCAAAAAGGTGATAGATTTCCTCATCAACGAGATGGGCGTGACCAAGATCCGCTTCCCCGAAAGCTCTGGCATCGGCATCAAGCCCGTCTCCAAGGAAGGCACCTGGCGTCTGGTGCGGGACGCGATCCGCTACGCCATCAAGAACAATCGCAAGTCGGTGACCCTGGTGCACAAGGGCAACATCATGAAATTCACCGAGGGCGCGTTCCGCGATTGGGGCTACGAAGTGGCCAAGGAAGAGTTCGGCTCCAAGGACCTGGACGGCGGCCCCTGGCAGATCATCACGCTGGATGACGGCCGCGAGATCATCGTCAAGGACGTCATCGCCAACGCCTTCCTGCAGCAGATTCTCACCCGCCCCCGAGAGTATGACGTCATC
>CAZDCN010000519.1:0-2636 GCA_964503945.1 uncultured Caldilineales bacterium | reverse complement strand
GGGAGGTATTGCGTATCCCGTATTGCGTAAAATTCAAGGCATTACGCATTACGCAGTACGGAATACGCATCCCATTTTCATCCTTATCGGCGAGCCGCCGTTCATGGCGCCAGCTTCGGGAGGGGGAATGGGGGCGGTGGGGGTGAGGATGGCGGGGATGGGGATGAACGCGCGGGGCGAACTTCGACCATCGCGGCCAATGGGGGTACAATGGAGGCCATGACCGACATCCAACGCCGAGACCTGACCAAAGCCGCGGCCCTGGGCCACCCATCCTATGTGTGGCGCGCGGGCCAGCAGCGCCGCTTCGCCATGATCCAGCAGTGGGCGCAGGTGGCGGGCGCGCGGGTGCTGGTGGATGGCGCGGGCGTGGGCATGTATAGCCGCCATCTGGAAGAGGCGGGCGCGTGGGTGGTCTCCATGGACATCGACTTCCCCAGCATGGTCCAGGCCCGGGCGCACACCGCCCATTGCCTGACGGCCGCGGGCGAACGCCTGCCCTTTCCCGCGAACAGCTTCGACACCGTGCTCTCCCACGAGGTGCTGGAGCATGTGCAGGATGACGCCGCGGCCCTGGCCGAGATCGCGCGGGTGTTGAAGCCGGGCGGCCGGGCCATCATCTTCCTCCCCAACCGCCTCTACTTCTTCGAGACCCACGGCCACTACTGGAAAGGGAAATACCACTTCGGCAACACGCCTTTCATCAACTACCTGCCCGACCGCTGGCGGAACCGGCTCGCGCCCCATGTGCGGGCCTACCGCGCGAGCGACCTGCGTCGTCTCATCGCCCCCCTGCCCCTGCAGGTCGTACACTGGACGCAAATCTACCCCGGCTACGACAACATCATCGCCCGCCGGCCCGCGTTGGGCAAAGGGGTGCGCAAAATCACCCGGCTGCTGGAAAAGACGCCCCTGCGAGTTTTCGGCATCTCCCACTTTTTGGTGCTGGAGAAGGTTCAGGGGGCCGCGTCTTCGGGCGAGGCGTCTACATAGTCATCCAAAATCAAAATGGCGCATTCTGGGACCTTTTTGCGCCAGCGCTTGTCATTGGTGATAACGGCGTCGGCGTTCGCGACCGTCGCCGTCGCCAGAATGAGCGCATCGGGCATGGGCAGGCCTGTGTGCGCTCGCAGTTGGGCCGCTTCGCGGGCGATATCCACCGTCACATCCCAAATCGTGAGATGAGGAAAGTTGAGGAGGTGCAACTCGTAATCCCTCATCGCCGTTCGATCGCCTGCTTGGGCCGGGGCCGTCAGAATCTCGGCGAGAGTCACCACGCTGATGATGCCTGCCATGGCTCCCGATTCGATGGTCTCCAGCGTTTTTTCGGCCAGGGAGGCGTAGCGCGTGTGACCTTCCAGGAGATAAACCAGCACCATGGTGTCCAGCAAGACATTGGCGTAGGATGCTAACGCTTCTTGGAAGCGCGTCCGTCCTCCCATGATGAACGCTCCTCTTTCAGCCAGCCTTCGACGGGTTGCTGCCACACGTGGGCGTGGAGGCCTTTCAGCGCCTGGGTGAAGCTGGCTGGCCGCGGGCGCAGATAGACCGTCTCGCCATCGATCAAGAAAAGCACGTGGTCATGGGGCTGGATGCCTAAAGCCTTTCTTACTTCTTTTGGGATAACCATTTGGTATTTGCTGCTTACTTGTGCTGTTGCAGTTTTCATTTTCGGAGATTCTCCAACACGATTGGCATTCGTTTTACATTTTACAAAAATCTCTTGCACTCGTCAATCCATGTTTGTATTCGAGCGGATGCATCCAATCAAACAAGAGTGGCGGCATGACGACAAAAAGCCCGATCTCTGCTAAAATCAAGACAAACGTCATGCCGTGACGCAAAGGCAAACGCCCCTTGTGGGGGCATTGTCCAGCCCAAAAACGTGTGCGAATATCAAGCCATCATGCGCCGACTTCCCGATACGCTTTTCATTCCAGGCCTGGACCAACAAGGGCTCGTGCGGTATTTGGCTCAGCAGCCGGCGATCATAGCCGCCTACCTTTTTGGCTCCTGGACCGCGGGGCGGCCGCGGCCGGATTCCGATATCGATCGGGCGTTGTTGCTATCTCCACAGTCAAAAACGTCGGTGAAAGAAGACAGCACGATTACGTTCGAACTGAAGATGAACGGGTTTATGCCATTCTCAAAAGGCGGCTTGGCGATTTTGATGCGTTTGCTTTTGCCATCGCGGACTATCTCCAAGCGAAATAGGGAGAATGCTGCCTTTCTTACGTATCGGCACTGAAAGAGCCAGAAAATCCGCGCATGATTGACAAACGCGAAAAACTTCACTATGCTTATTGAGACCAAGCTCCTCTTTCCGCTCGCTTTGTTTCAGGACCCCCAACATGACGACGAACGGCAAACAAAAACTACGATACGTGTATTGGCAAGATGATGATTGGTGGTTGGGATATCTGGAAGACTATCCTGATTACTGGACCCAGGGGCGCACGTTGAAAGAGTTGGAGGAGAACCTGCGCGACCTGTTTGTCGAATTGTCCGGTGGAAAAATCCCCAACGTTCGTAGGGTGGCTGAATTGGAGCTGACATGAAACGCCGGGAGTTGATCCGAACGTTGGAGAAAATGGGGTGCATTTTAATTTGGCACGGAGCGAAACATGACTGGTATC
>CAZDCN010000518.1:0-2637 GCA_964503945.1 uncultured Caldilineales bacterium | reverse complement strand
ATCTCTTCCAGGATGTCGGGATCGCCGAACAGGGTGACGGTGGCGGGTGTCACGGTGATGCCCGTGATGCGGTAGTTGACTGCGGGCCGTCCCTGCACCTTGGGCAACACGGTTTTTTCGGTGAAGCCCTGACGTTGCTCAATGGGAACGACCATGGTCACTGTGGGCGGATCCGCTTCCAGGCCCGAGATCACCAACCCATTGGCGTCGCGCAGGGTGACGAAATCGGTCACCTTGACATCCTCCCGGGCGTCGGTGAGACGGGCAGTGATCTGCGCTTGGGTCACCTTGGCCACCTTGGGTTCCGGCCCGCGCACGATGACCGTGGTGGGGGTAATGATGGGCGTTGCCGCCAGATAGCCAAAGGGAGGTTCGCCGATGAGGTTCGCGGTCACGGGAACCTCCTTCTCCACCTTGCGGTTGAGTTTGACCAAGACGGCGTCGGGGTAAACATCGAGCACATCCACGCCCACCAGGGTGTAATCCACCTGAATTTGGATCTCCTGTTCGCCCGGTTGGGCGTGGCTGAGGTCGATGTAAGCCTTGAAGTCGGAGGGGGTCAGGGTGTCGAGCAGGCCCTGGGGCCCGCGCACCCGCAGATCCACCGTGTCGGGGAGATCGGGCTGGTCCTCATCGAAGACCAAATCCTCGGGCAGATTGCGCACGCTGACGGGCACGTTTTGCACCAGCACGGTGACGATGGGATTTTGTTGCTGCATGGCCACCACCCATACGATGATGGCCAAAATCAGCGCCAAGAGGAGCGAGCCCAGGCGGTCGAGCCAGAGGGAGCGGGAGACGTCCACATCGAACTCGTTCATATCGTCTCCTCCGCTTCGAACAGGTCCCGGCGGGCTTCATAAAAGCGTTCCAGGATGAAACGCAGGCGTTTCTCGTCCAGCCGCCGGGCCAGCCGCCCGTTACGCGCGGCCGAGATCGCGCCCGTCTCCTCACTGACCACCACGGCCAGGGCGTCGCTGTCCTCGGTGATGCCGATGGCGGCCCGATGGCGGGTGCCCAGGGAGGTGTCGGGCAGGGGACGCTGGGTCAAGGGCAACACGCACGCCGCGGCCACGATCTCCTCCCCGCGCAGGATGACCGCGCCATCGTGCAGCGGGGTGCCGGGATAGAAAATGGTGATGAGGAGCTCCCGGTTGATGGTGGCGTGAATGGGCACGCCCGTCTCGATGTAGGGATCCAATATGACCGAATCCTCGAGGACGATGATGGCCCCGTAGCGCAGTTTGGACATGCGCGTCACCGCCGCGATGAGCTCACTGATGATTTTGGAATGCGCGGTGTCGCGACGTTGGCGGCTGAAAAACATGCGGGTGCGGCCCACCCGTTCCAGGGCCCGGCGCAGTTCGGGCTGAAAGATGACGGGCAGGGCCACGAGGATGGCGAGGCTGGTGGTGCGAATCAGCCAGTTGAACGCGGTCAGTTGGGTGATGCTCCCGGCCAGGGCCACCACCAGGAACACGATGAGCAGCCCGCGCAACAACAGCACGGCCTGGGTGCGGGCGAAAAACCGCAACAGGGCGTAGAAGACCAGCGTCACCAGCAAGATGTCGATGGCGCTGACCCAAGTGAATTGGCTGAAGATGGCCAGGAGGTTCTGCACGAGGGTATTTTATAACGAATGCGGGGCGGATGTCAGGAAGGCGGTGACGTGGGGATCGTCTGCGCGGCCGGGGGGAAGGAATTGGCCCTTTTTCACCGCCATCACCCACTGGTAATCCACAAGAAAGGGGCGGATGCTGATGGCGGTCATGCCGCGGGCCTTCAACAATTGAAACACCTGGTTTCGCGTCCAGATGCGGCCCGGCATGAAGCGGGCGCCCGGTCCCGTACGGTTGGTGATAAAAAGCAGCCCGCCCGGACGCAGCACCCGGATGGCTTCTTCCAACGCGCTCACCGGATCGGGCATGAATTCCAGAGCCTCCAGGCAGGCGACGACATCGAAGAGGTCGTCATCGAAAGGCAGGGATTGGGCCGTGTGGCGCACAAAATGAAGACGATCCGCGTCCCCCAAACGGTTCCGAGCCCGCGCCAGCATCTTGCGCGAAGCGTCGAGCAACACCCACCGGGCGTCGGGCAACTGACCGCTCATCTGCACAGCCAGCGGCAGCCGTCCCGTGCCTGTGGCGATGTCCAAAATCAGAGGCGGGCGTCGTCGCTCGCCCACTGCCGCCACAAAGGGCTCGGCCAGATACTCGATCTCATCCTGGATATCCCAATCCTTGATGGCGTCGTAGCGGCGGGCGTACGCGTCGTAAAGCCAGACGACCACCCTTTCGCCCAGATAAGCGCCTTCGGTGAGGAAAAAGAGCCAATAGATGACCAGCGCGGCCAGGGCCAGAGCGGCGAGGAGGACGATGACGGCAAACAGGCTCATTTCACTGGGATTATTGTACACCAGATGACCGGGGTTGTGAAAGAGCGAGGGACTCAGTAGGGAGGTCGGCAGGCCGGTGGGGCAATAGGGCGGGAAACCCGTCGGCCTGGGGAGATGCCGCCGCGCGTCATAGCGGGCGCCGGGACGCTCGCTTCGCTAGATTTCCTTCGACTACGCTCAGGACATGCTTCGGTCGCTGCGCTCCCTCAGGGTGACGTAGCGGCAGCAACCGCCTCCGGGAG
>CAZDCN010000517.1:0-2654 GCA_964503945.1 uncultured Caldilineales bacterium | reverse complement strand
ACCCTGGAGGCGTTTTATGAGCATTCAACAACACACCCTAAAAACCATCATTACCGACCCCGATGGCGCGGAGACGTTGGTAAAGGAAGCGGATAAGCTGGGTAAGGATCTGGCCCGCAACCGCCTGAGCACCAATCAGATCCGGGCGCTGTTCGGCGAAGTGCGCCAGATCGAGGCCCAATGGCAAATGGGAGACTCCCAGCGCCAGAAGGCGGAGCGTCGCCTGATTTTGCTTAAGCCCAAGATGGCCTACCGGGCCAAGCGCGAGCGCGGCCGGGGCGTGCAAGAGCTGGTCTCGGTGCTTGATCCCGCCATCGACCTAGTCATCCAGGAGAAGGATGAAGGAAAAAAGTATGCCAATTTTCAGCGCTTTGTCGAATTCTTCGAAGCCATCCTGGCCTACCACAAGGCCCACGGCGGCAACTGACCCCCTATTTCCCAGCTTTTCCCGATTTCCATTACTGACATCCTCAAGGAGATCCTCTCATGGCAAATAAATCCATCAAATTGCACGGACGTGTGTTCATTGAGTTCAAAGTGAAAGCAGTCACCGGCCTGCACATCGGCGGGTCCGACACCGGCATCGAGATCGGCGGCGTGGACAAGACCGTCATCCGCGACCCCCTGACCAACCGCCCCTACATTCCCGGCTCCTCGCTGAAGGGCAAGATGCGCAGCTTGCTGGAAAAATATCATGGCCTGCCCCAGAATCATCGCATCGGCCAGGGCTACATTCATACATGCCAGACCCCCCAGGATTACGCCAACTGCCCGGTGTGCCAGGTGTTCGGCGTGCCCGGCGAGAAGGACTTTGGCGGCCCCACCCGACTCATTGTGCGGGATGTGCATCTGAGCGATGAAGAAGCTCTGCGCATCGAAAACGAAGCCCGCACCGACCTGCCCTACACCGAGGCCAAGACCGAGGTCTCCATCGACCGAGTCACCAGCGCGGCCAATCCCCGCCAGATGGAGCGGGTGGTGGCAGGCACGGTGTTCGGACCGGGTGAGATCGTCTTCAGCATCTACGATGTGAATGGCCAATCTGCGCAGGAGGATATCAACCGTTTGGACACCCTCATCGAGGGCTTGCAACTGATGGAGGATGATTACCTGGGCGGCTTTGGCACCCGCGGTTCGGGCAAGATCAGGCTGGAAGGCATCAGGGTGTTCATGCGCGGCGGCGATTATCTCGCCGGCAAACAGGAGCTCGGCGAATATGCCGGCCTGGATGCCCTTGCAGCCGACATCGAAAATCTGAAGCAAAAGATTCAGGCCCACCTGTAAGGGAGGCGGCGCCATGCCAACCATCACCCCCTATCATCTCACCTTTCACGGCGGCCTGCACGTGGGCTCGCGCGGGGTGGACGTGGACGAGGCCCGGCCCACCCTCCCCGCCGAGACCCTGTTCTCGGCCCTGGTCAGCGCCTGGGTGCAGACGGGCCGCAGGGCGGATAGCTTCGTCCATCCCTTTGTGGCCCAGCCGCCCGATCCCCCCTTCCTGCTCACCTCCGCCTTCCCCTTCGCGGGCGACGTGCGTTTTTACCCCGCGCCCGTGGACATGCTTGACCGCTTCAGCAAGACCGCGGTCAAGCGCCGGGGCAAAACCATCAAACGCATCGCCTGGATTTCGGAAGCGCTATTCCATGCGTATCTGGCCGGTGAGCCCCTGGACGACCGCCTCTTCCCCGACGATGCCTACGCCGAGCCTTCGGGCAAGCAGGGCGCGGCCTTGCAAGGGGGAACGCTGTGGCTCACCCAAGAGGAAGCAGCAGGGCTACCCCAGGGCATACGCCAAAAGCCCGGTGCGCCCGTCAACCGACCCCTGCACGCCTTGCGTCAACTGCGCGTCTTTGCCATGGAGCGCGTTCCTCGCGTCGCCATCGACCGCGTCTCCGACGCCTCCAACATCTTCCACGCGGGGCGAACCACCTTCGCCCGGGGTTGCGGTCTGTGGTTCGGCGTGCAGTGGCTGCATCCCGATGCAAAGGCCGACGACCTGACCTACCGCCAGGCCTTCGAGCTGCTGCTGGCCCACCTGGCCGACAGCGGCCTGGGCGGCGAGCGCACCTACGGCTACGGCGCGTTCACCTTCGCCCCCCAAAGCGCAGTGACCCTGCCCGAGCCCCAGCCCCAGGCCCCAGCCCTGCTCCTCAGCCGCTATCATCCGCGCCAGGAGGAGCTGCCCGCGGTGTTGGGCGAGGGCGCGGCCTATCGCCTGGAATCGGTGGCGGGATGGCTGCATTCGCCTGACGGCCCCGGCCAGCGCCGCAAGCGATTGCATCTGCTGGCCGAAGGCAGCCTCGCCATCTGGCCCGGTCATCCCGCGGGGGATGTGACGGACGTCAAACCGGCATACGAGCAAGCCCCGCAGCCTTTTCCTCACCCCGTCTGGCGCTATGGCCTGGCCCTGGGCGTTGGCCTCAAGGAGGTGCACCATGCCTGATTATCTGATCTACGACGTCACCGTGTCCCTGCTCACGCCCATGCACATCGGCACGGGCCGGGACCTGCTCCATCGCTATGATTACGCCATCCGCAACGGCAAGACCTGGCGCATCAACGAGGACGCGCTGCTGGATGCTGTGCTGACCGACGATCCCCGCATGGCGCGGCAACTGGCCCAGACCCCGCCCGCGGACCTGCTGAAGCCCGAC
>CAZDCN010000516.1:0-2654 GCA_964503945.1 uncultured Caldilineales bacterium | reverse complement strand
AAAAATCAGAAAAATGATCTGCGCAGATCGGCGTTGCGAAGCATCCGCGTCATCTGCGTTCCCATCATTTGCGCAGCAGATCGCGCGTGGCCCGGGCCAGGGTGGGGGGATGGAAAAGCATGTTGGCGTAGGTGGCGTTGGCCATGGGGCAGGCGCATGCCTTGTTGGCGATGCTGCGCCGCATGGCCTCCATCTCGGGGCTGCGCCAGATGGCGTCGAAGTCGTAATCGACCTCCCGTAGGTTGCCCACAGGCTCGGCCCGGATGCAACAGCTCCAGATGTCGCCGTTGGGCGCCAGGTGCACGCTGGCCCAGCTCGCGTAGCAATCGATGACCTGAGTGCGCTCGAACAGGGTGCGCTTCGCGATCTGATAGTACTGCGCCCGGAAGCTCTGGGTGATGCGGGCGAAGCCCCGGGCCGGGGCCTGGCGGGCCTGCTCGGAGAGGAAATCCGCCACGGGCGCGTAGGCCTCGGGCAGGGGGGTGATGCCCCACCCCACGGTGTCCAGCTCCACCCGCTCCTCCGCCACCTCGGTGATGTAGCTGTCGGGCTCCAGGAATTGCAGCCCCTCGTAGATCTCCCGGAAGCGGTGGATGTTGAAGCGGCTGATGACGGTGTGCACCGTCAGCACCAGGTTGTCGTGCTCCTGCTGCAGGGCCTTCAGCCCCTGCCAGGTGGCCATGGCCCGCTCCCAATTGCCGGGCACGCCCCGAATGTCGTCATGCTCCGCGCCCACGCCATCCAGCGAGAGATTGACGCCGATGTCCGTCCCCCGGCATGTGCGGCACATGCGGTCGGTCTTCTCCAGAATGCGCTGGGTGAGCAGGCCGTTGGTGGGGATGGTGATGTAGGTGGGGCGGGTGCGCCGCCAACCGCTGATGACCAGCTCGTCCAGGTCCTTGCGCAGGAAGGGCTCCCCCCGGTGAAGGTGAGGTACTCCACCGACTTGCCGATGCTGGCGAAGACCTTATCCCACTCCTCGACGGTCATGTCGTCGTTGGGCTTGCGCCACACGTCGCAGGTGCGGCATTTGCTGTTGCAACGATAACTGACCGACACCACCACGGAGAAGGGGTGAATGGGCGGCCAGCCGAATCGGCGGAATGCCCAATAGAGGGGCAGTTTGGGCGCGAGGGTGAGGAGAGACATGGTGTCGATGACCAGGGGCGACGCGCGGCGGCAGTGCGTCGCGCCTTCTCATGTCAGGACGCGGGTTGGGGGGAGCGGGCCGCGTCGGCGGGGGCCGGCGGCGGCGTTTGCACCTTATCGCCGATGAAGAAGCGTTTGGCCGTGGCCAGGGTGGTGGGCAGCTCCAGCCAGAAGCGCTTGTTGGAGACCTTCTCCCACACGCGCTTCGGGCGATACAGATAGAAGCGGCGATAGGCTTCCCGCCATTTGCGGATGACCAGTTCGGGATCGTAGGCGCCGTCGTAGACGGTGAAGCGGGGCTTCTCGTCGTGAATGGCCAGGTCCCGCCAGGTGGAGGCGAACACATGCCCTTCCGACTGGATGAGGTCCCACATGGCGGTGCCGGGGAAGGGCGCGGCCAGCATGAAGTTGGCCAGGTCGGGGTCCAGCTCCAGGGCCAGTTGGATGGTCTTCTCCATGCTCTCTTCGGTCTCCCGCGGCATGCCGAAGATGAAGAAGCCCATGGTTTGCAGGCCCGCGGCCTTGGCCCATTTGAACGCGTTGCGCACCTGGTCGATGGTCTGGCCTTTGCGGATGACGTGCTTCAGCATCCAGGGGTCGCCGTTTTCCACGCCGAAGCCCACCCGTTTTGCACCCGCAGCCTTCATCAGGTGGAAGAGCTCGGGGTCGGTGTGATTCACCTTCATGCCGTGGACGGTGACCCAGGGCACGGTGTTCAGGCCCTGGCGCACCAGCTCCCGGCACAGGTTCTTGGCCCGAGGCAGCTTCAAATTCCAAATGTCGTCGGTGACGCCGATCTCGGTGGCGTGCAGGTCTTGCACCAGCCAGCGCCATTCGGCGATAACGTTCTCCACGCTGCGCCCGCGCCAGGTGTCGCCGGTGACGGGCTTGGAGCAGAAGGTGCACTTGTAGGGGCAGCCGCGGCTGGTGAGGATGGTGAAGGAGCGGGCGTGGGGGTCCAGCCCGTCGGTCAGGGGTTGGAGGTTGGTGTATCTGTCGATCTTGAAGAGGTCGTGCGCGGGGAAGGGCAGCGCGTCCAGGTCCTGGATCATGGGCGATTCGGGGGAGACGATGATATCGTCGCCCCTGCGGAAGTTCAGGCCCGGAATGCCCAGGTCCTCCGGGCGTTTACCCCGCTCCAGCGCGTCCACAAACGCGACGATGCCCTCTTCGGCTTCGCCCTTGAAGGTGTAATCCACTTCGGGATGGTCGGGGCTGAGGCTTTCCGCGGGCATGATGGTGAGATGCGGCCCGCCCAAGATGGTGGTCATGCCGTACTTTTTGCCGATCTTGGCCATGGCCCATGCGTCCTCGATGAGGGGCGTGGCCGCGGTGATGCCCAGCACCCGATAGGGTTTGCCCTGGGCTTCCGCCTGGTCGAGATAGTATTCGATGGGGACGTCCTCGATGGAGGCGTCGTAGATCATCACGTCGTGGCCCGCCTCGCGCAACACCGCGGCCAGGTATCCCAGGCCGAGGGGGATGTGCTTGCGAGAGGACCAGAC
>CAZDCN010000515.1:0-2655 GCA_964503945.1 uncultured Caldilineales bacterium | reverse complement strand
GGCCAAAGCCAACGTAAAGCATATGGGCATAACTCAAACACAGTTCGCCGCGGCCTTTGGCATCTGTTCGGGGACATTGCGTCATTGGCAGTGTGGAGACAGAACCCCTCGCGGCCCAGCAAGAGTGCTGCTACAAGTTGTCAAAGAAGAGCCCGAGGCGGTCTTGCGCGCTTTGAAGCAAACCAAACGGCCAACTCAGGCGTCGAAGGGGTGATCCACTCTGGCCCGATGCAGCAACGAATGGGCCATGCTGAAGCGGTAAAACGTGCCCGCGGGGTCGGGGATGGTGTCGATGACGGCCTGGATGTCCCGCTCGATTTCATCCTCGGGCTGGCCGGGCTCGCCCGCGGCGAGGACCGACGCAAGGGCCGAGAGCATCTTCGCGCCCTGGTCGTAGACGCCGGGCAGGGGCCCGTAGCAGCCGCGACAGCCCATGCCCACCTGTGGGCACAGCGCGCCGCATCCCGAGCGGGTGGCCGGGCCCATGCAGATGAGACCCTGCTCCAGCAGGCATACGCCGGGCTCGGGCGTGATCTCGTAGGGGCGGTAGAAGCGGGCGATGGTTTTCTCGCTCTTCTCCAGGGGGCATTCCTCGCACACGGCCACATTCCCCGCGCCCACGATGCTGCCTTTGGGCGGCAGCGGCGCGCCATGCTGGAACGCGTTGATGACCACCTGCATCACCGCCCACACCTGGTGGGGTTCGGGCGGGCAGCCGGGGATGAAGTAATCCACCGCCACCACCTGGTCCAGGGCCTTGACGTCCTCGTAGAACGCGGGCAGCTCCAGCTCGCCCTCCTCCACCCGGTGGCGGGGCTGAGGCATGATGCCATTAGGATTGTCGTTGCTGGGCTGGTTCACATACACGGTGTTCAGCAGAAAGTCGCGAGAGCCCAGGTTGGCCAGGGCGGGGATGCAGCCCTCGTAGGCGCAACTGCCATAGGCCACCAACACTTTCGATTTCTGGCGCAGCAGCCGGGCCATCTCCTCGTTCTCTGAGTTACGAATGGCCCCATTGAACAGGCAGAGGTCGATGTAGTCGTCGGGATAGCCGCGCAGGTCGTCATATTTGAAATCGGCGATGGCGGGGAAAAAGACAATGTCGAAAGCCTCGTCCACGGCCAGCAGCTTGTCGCCGATGTTGAGGACGGAGATCTCGCAGCCGCCGCAAGATGCGGCCCAGTACATGGCCAGTTTCGGCTTGCCGTTGGCGCTCATGCCGCCACCTCCTCGGGTTGAGATTCCGCTGGAATAGGCTCGACGCCGCCATCCATGCTCAGCACCCTCTCCGGCCAGCGCAGCGGGCCCAGCGCCCGGATCTCCTCGGTCATACGGTTCACAGCCTCGGCCAGTTGCTTGCCCTCAGACGCGGAGGCCCACACGAGCTGCACCCGCTGGGGCTCCAGGCCCAGTTGCGTCAGCATCTTGCGCAACAGCAGAAAGCGGCGCAGGGTCTTGATGTTGCCGTTGACGTAGTGGCATTCGCCCGGATGACAGCCGGCGATGAGGACGCCGTCCGCGCCCTCGCGCAAGGCTTTGAGCACAAATTGCGGGTCTACCCGGCCGCTGCACATGACGCGAATGGGCCGCAGGTTGGGCGCGTAGTGGATACGGGCCGTGCCCGCCAGGTCTGCGGCCCGGTAGGAGCACCAGTTGCACAGAAAACCGAGAATGACGGGTTCGAATTGATTAGCCATAGGATTGTCACGAAAAAGCTATGAGAAATGTCGAAGGGACAGGCCACATGTTGCATAATGCGTAAAACGTAAAACGTGAAGTCCTTACGCATTACGCATTACGTTTTACGTGGGAGTGGATGCTGCGTCGGCGGCAGGCAATCTCACGTCCCAAAGCACGCCCTCGATCTGGGCGAAGAGCTGCTCGTTGGTGAAGTGCGCGCCGGAGATGACGCCGCTGGGACAGGCCGCAACGCAGGTGCCGCAGCCCTGACACAGGGCGGTGATGACTTCGGAGACCTGGCGGTCTTCGTGGAAGACGATGGCGTTGTAGGGGCAGAGGTTGTTGCAGATGCGGCAGCCGGAGCATAGCTCTTCGTGGATGTGCGCTCGCACCGGCTCCATCAACACCGTGCCCTGGTGGATGAGCCCGGCCACCCGCGCGGCTGCGGCCGCGCCCTGGGCCACGGTGTCGGGGATGTCCTTGGGCCCTTGCGCGCATCCGGCGATGTAGACGCCCTCGGTCATGGTGGCCACCGGGTCCAGCTTGGGATGCCGCTCCACAAAGAAGCCGTCGAAGTCGCAGCCCATCTTGAAGAGCTGGGCAATTTCCTTGGAATCCTTGCGGGCCTCGATGCCGGCGCTGAGGATGACCATGTCCACGGGGATGCGGCGTTGCTTGCCGATGAGGGTGTCCTCCACCTGGATGATGAGCTTGCCCTCCTCGCCCGGCTCCCGAGCCGCGTTGGTGACCTCGGCCACCCGCCCGCGGATGAGATGCGCGCCCTCGTGCAGCACCCGATGATAGAACTCCTCGTAGCCCTTGCCCGGCGCCCGGATGTCGATGTAGAAGTTGTACACTTCCGCGTCGGGCAGGCGCTCTCGCACCAGATGCGCGAATTTCAACGAGTACATGCAGCAGATCTTGGAGCAGTACTCGTGATAGTTCTTATCGCGGGAGCCCACGCAGTGGATGATG
>CAZDCN010000514.1:0-2663 GCA_964503945.1 uncultured Caldilineales bacterium | reverse complement strand
CCTGGCTGGGCTTTTCGCCTGAACCAGGGGCTTTTTTTGTGGCAGGAAGAGACAGACAGCGGCCCCGCGAATGGCTTGGATATAATCGGATGGGGAGAGCCAACCCAGAACGCGGGTTTGAGGCAGGTCGTAAGGAGGCAGCCATCCGCCCGCGATGAGCAACCGGGCTTGAGGGATGCGAGCGCTGACCTGCGCCCACACGCGGGCCAGCATCCCGACGTCCACGTCATGCCCGCGCGTCATCAGCAATGCGTGGGGCGGGTTATGGGCGACAGGCGCGGGCGAGGTCGCCGGAGTGAGACCGTTGGGTAAGTAGTAGAGTGCAGGGACGTTTGCAGGTTGGGAGGAGCGAGCCTCACCCCAATAATCCAGGAGAAACCGGGAGGCCGCGGTGACGCCATGGGCATCTCGCACCAACCTCGCTTCCTGATGGGCCAGCCATCGGGCCAGGAGCGAATTCCGACCAAGCTCCTTATGCCAAGCGGTTTCGAGATCGTCCACATCCAGCACAACCCGACCGTGTTGCTTCAACCACCACCATCCCGCCCATCCCGCATAGCCCAAACCTTTGCTCACCATAAGCACATCAGGAGCGAATTCCGCGACGGCTTGCTTCAATCGTTCTGTTAACAGAGGATACACGCCCCGCGCGCCCGGTCCCAACGCCGGCATAATCACCGTCATCACCCCCTCCCCGATGACTGAACTCTGAGCACCGACCTCATCAGGGCAATCCCAGGCAGGGATCAGCGCGGCAACTTCATGCCCGCGGGCGGCCAGGGCCCGGGCCAGAGGCAACCATCGGCGCACCACCGTCCCGCGGCGGCAGCGGCCAAAGGGAGCCAGGAACAGCAGACGCATCATGTCATCGCAACAAGCTGCGAGAAGCTGCGCCCGGACGTTGCAGAAAGATGAACCACCGGGCAGGGGCGGACACCAGGACCACGCCAAACATGACCAGGAACACCCCCGCCCACTGCACGCCACTCAAACGCTCGCCCAGCGCAAAGAAAGCCACGATGCCCGCCAACGGCACTTCGGTGGTGGCCACGATCGCGGCCACACTGGCTGGAAGCCGCTTCAATCCCGCCGTATAAAAGCCAAACCCGCCCAGGGTGGGAATGCCCACGAAGCTCAGGAAGGCCCCCACCGCGGCAGGGGTCAGCGTCCACGCATCCCCCGTGAGGACGGCCAGGGGCAGCACTGCCAGCGCCCCAAACCCGAAGATGTAGGTCATGATGGTCCATAAGGGATAGGCGCCGGTGAGACGCCGCCCCACCAGGCTGTACACGCTGATGGCCGCAGCGGAAGCCAGGCCGATAATCAGCCCCGTCAAGGTGATGTGGATGCCTGTTGCGCCGGGCAAAGCGATGAGCAACGTGCCCGAAAAGGCCAGGGCGATGGCGGTCAGCTTCCGCCAGGTCAGGCTTTCACCCCACAGCATGCGGGCGGAAACAGCCACAATGATGGGGGCGTTGTATTGCAGCACGGTGGCGATGGACGCGCCATTGTATTGCACCGATAGATTCCACAACACATGAAACAGGCCGATGCCGATGGCCCCCATCAAGGCCAGCCATCGCAAGTCCCTGGCGCGAACGCGCAATCCGGCTCGATTCAGGAGCATCATCCCCGACAACAACAGAAGAAAGGTGATAAAATCCCGCCAGAAAGCCAGATAGATAACAGAAATCCCGCTCTCGGCCATGACGATCTTGACCCAAACGCCCGCGGTGGACCAGGCCGCGGTGGCGACAATGACCAACAACAGGCCCCATGCACGGACGGTGGAGGGCTTCGCCTCAGAAACTGCCATGTTGTTTTTGCAAGGCAGAATAGTCGTTGGATTGAGTTGGAAGTGAGCGCGCTGGCGCCATCCATCGCGCGTAAGCCCAGGAAAACTTCATTCCAGTTTTCTCATGGCTGAAACTCCTCCAACACCCGGTGAAGGTCGTCAACCGTGCCATCACCGACGCGCCCTTCTCAAAAAGTGATGAATCGTAGTTTTCATAGAGCATCCGCAGATTTCGATGGAAGCATGGATCGGCACGCCCGATTATAGCACAATCGTCACTCCACCGTCACACTTTTGGCCAGATTACGGGGCTGGTCCACGTCGGCCCCGCGCCACACCGCGATGTGATAGGCGAAGAGCTGCAAGGGAACCACGGTGAGGATGGGTAGGAGCCAGGGCGAGGCCTCGGGCACGATGATGAGGTCGTCGGCTTTGTCCGCGATGATGTGGTCGTCGGGGTTGACCACGGCGATGACCTTGCCCCGCCGAGCCTTGACCTGCTCCACCTGGCTCACCATCTTCTCATACACGCCGTCGCGGGGGGCGATGGCCACGGTGGGCATGCTTTCGTCGATGAGAGCGATGGGCCCGTGCTTCATCTCGCCCGCGGGATAACCCTCCGCATGGATGTAGCTGATCTCCTTCAGCTTGAGCGCGCCCTCCAGCGCAATGGGATATTGCAGCCCCCGACCCAAGTAGAGGAAATCCTCGTAGTTGGCGTAGGCGATGCCCAACTTGCGGATGGCCTCATCCATGGCCAGCACATCCCCCAACTTTTGCGGCAGCAGAGCCAGCTCGTGGGCCAGCTCCAGGGATGCGTCCGGGCCCAGCAGGCCCCGTTGTTGGGCCAGATACATGGCCAGGAGGA
>CAZDCN010000513.1:0-2671 GCA_964503945.1 uncultured Caldilineales bacterium | reverse complement strand
TCTTGAGACTTGACAAATACGGAATACATCCTTCCGTCATCCTGATTCGCCAACTTTTATGCTTCCAGTTTCACCTGGACGGGGCGATTGCTACGATGCGATTCCCAGGCCGCGTAGCCCATGACCACGGGAATGCGGCCATCCACGCCCGTGACCGGGGGGATTTTGTCCTCACGCAAGGCGTCGAGAAATGCCTCCATCTCGGCCACATAGGCCTCCGCGTAGCGCTCCAGGAAAAAGTAGAGAGGTTTGGCGCTGTGCACGCCCGCCGCGTCGGCCACCACGGCCTGATTGGGCTTCACATTCCCAACCATGACCACGCCCTCCGAGCCGAAGACCTCCACCCGTTGGTCGTAGCCATAGACCGCGCGGCGGCTGTTGTCGATGGCGCCGATGACGCCATTGCGGAATTTGAGGGTGATGAGCGCGGTGTCGATGTCCCCCGCTTCGCCGATGGCCGGGTCCACCATGACTTCGCCCGCGGCGTAAACTTCGGCTACCTCGTCACCGATGAGGAAGCGGGCCATGTCGAAATCGTGGATGGTCATGTCCAGGAAGATGCCGCCCGAGACCTTGATGTAATCGATGGGTGGCGGCGCGGGATCGCGGCTGGTGATGCGTAGGATGTGGGGCTGGCCGATGGCGCCCGAGGCCACCAGCTCGCGGGCCCGGCGGAAGCTGGGGTCGAAGCGGCGATTGAAGCCGATCTGCAACTTCACCCCCGCCTTCGCCACCGCGTCCAGGGCCCGGTCGATGCGGTCCAGGTCCAGATGAATGGGCTTTTCGCAGAAGATGTGCTTGCCCGCGGCCGCGGCCTGCTCGATGAAATCGGCGTGGGTGTCGGTGCTGGAGCAGATGACCACCGCGTCGATGTCGGGATCGTCGAAGATGCGGCGGGGGTCTTTGTAGGCGAAGGGGATGTCGAAATCCGCCGCGGCCCGACGTGCGGCCTCCTCGAAGATGTCGGACACGGCCAGCAGCCGGGCGCCAGGCAGGCGGCGTGTGAGATTTTCGGCGTGGATGCGGCCAATGCGCCCCGCGCCGATGAGTCCCAGGGTGATGGTTTCGGACATGGTTGACTCCGGGTTTGGGCGTCGCTTGGAGCAGGGCAGGGAGCGGCAATGGCGCTATCGGCGTGCAGGCGGCAGGCGGCAAGGGCATTGCTCACGCGTCCTGGCCACCCGCCGCCTGCTACCTGCCACTTGCTACTTGCCCCTACCACTGCGGTCGGACCATGATCTTGCCATCGCGGCGCTCGGTGGCCTTGGCGATGGCGTCCACGGTCTCGGCCAGGTTGTAGCGAGTGGTGATGATGGGGCTCAGGTCCAACCGGCCCGAGGCGACCATGCGGATCACATTGGGGAAGGTCTCATGGCCCGAATGCCCCTGCGCGCCAAAGACCTGGCTGCGCCGCACTTGCAGGACCTCCAGGAACATGGGGACTCGTTTGGCCGCGCGGCCAATCTGTACGATCTTGCCATTGATGGCCAGGGCCTTCTCCATTTCGGGCACGGTGAGATGGGGCACGCCCGCGGCCTCCACATGCATGTTGAAACCTTCGCCCTTGCTCAATTCCATGAGCACCTCGTGAGGCGAGACCTCGCGCGGGTCGAAGACGACATCCGCGCCCACCAGCTTGGCCAGCTCCCGTCGTTCGGGCGAGACCTCGAACGCGACGATGAGGCCCGCGCCCGCGGCCTCCAGCAGGCCCACCGCGGCCAGGCCAATGGGGCCCGTGCCGAAGACGGAGACAAAGTGACCGGGCCGGATGCCGCCGCCCCGCTCGAAGATGGCATTGTAGGAGACCGAGGTCGGCTCGGTCAGGGCTGCGACCTCCACCCCCTTCTCCTCGCCGAAGCGCTCCAGAATGCCGTCCACCTTCCAGCAGAACTTCTCATCCACCGCGATGTATTGGGCGAAGGCGCCGGGGATGGTGAACCCGATCTCCTCCAGGTTCTCGCAGTGGTTGGGATAACCATTGCGGCAGGGTGTGCAGCGACCGCACCAGATCATCTCCTCGACCGTCACATAATCTCCGGGCTTCAGGGTCGTGACCTCGGGCCCGACCTCCACCACCTTGCCGGAGAACTCGTGTCCCAGGATGGTGGGAAAGCGGGTGAGGCCGGGATAGAGGATGTAGCCGTCCTCATCGGTCTCGTAGAAGTGCATATCAGAGCCACAGACGCCGCAGGCCTGCACCTCCAGCAGCACATCGTGGGGGCCCACCTGGGGATCGGGCCAGTCGCGCACCTCCAGCTTGGGGTAGCGCCACACATTGCTGCCCGAGATGGCCTTGCCGGTTTCCTTCTCCCACTCGCTGACCTTATAGTCAGGGCGGGGATCCCATTTTGCATCAAGCACTAAACCTTTCATTTTGATTGACCTCGGTTGTTGGAGTGAATGAGGGGGATGTATTGCTTCGTTTTTCGGGATGAGGTGGTTTCTATCGAGGTTCGATGGAGATTCAATGGAGATTCATTTGAGATTCATTTGAGATTCGATAGAGATTTAGGTTGCCATGGATCGTTTGCGGTGGGCTATGGCATGGGCGGCCTTGCGCACACGTGTGTTCAGCGCCGAAAAAAATTTCCGCTTATCAGCGCACCAGCAGGCAGGAGATAGGACTGCTGTCGATGACCTTGCGGGCGACGCCGCCCACCAGGTATTGATG
>CAZDCN010000512.1:0-2677 GCA_964503945.1 uncultured Caldilineales bacterium | reverse complement strand
CAGCTACACCCGCATGGCCGTGCGCATCGCGCTGGCGGGCGCGGCCGAGAAAGGCGCGGCCACGAAGCTCATCGACCTACGCGACTACACCCTGCCCTTTTGTGACGGCTCGGGCAGGGAGGAAGAAGGCTTTCCCGATGTCCTGCGCCTGCGCCAGGAGGTGGCCGCGGCCCAGGGCGTCATCCTGGGCACGCCCGACTATCACGGCAGCTTCAGCGGCGTGCTGAAGAACGCGCTGGACCTCATGGGGTTCAACGAGTTCGGCGGGAAGGTGATGGGCCTGGTGGGGGTCGCCGGCGGCGCGCTGGGCACGGTCAACGCGCTCAACGACCTGCGCAAGGTGGGGCGCTCCCTCCACGCCTGGGTTGTGCCCCAGCAGGCCGCGGTGCCTCAGGCCTGGAAGCACTTCCGCGACGACGGCTCGTTGGATGACCCCGATTACGAAAAGCGCCTGCGCGAGGTGGGGCGAGAGGTGGCCCGCTTTGCCGCCTTGCTGAACTCCGATGAAGTGCGCCGCTTCCTCGAACTCTGGGAGCAGGCCATGCCCAATCCGGGTGGAGAAAGGAGATGATAGGACGTCATCAGGAGTCAGGTTTCAGCAATCAGTTCGGGAAAGTGAACTGATGGAGGCCATGCGCGTCGCAGCCATCATCCTGGCCGCGGGCGAGGCCCGGCGCTTTGGCTCGCCCAAGCAGTTGGCGGACTGGCAGGGGCGGCCGCTGCTGCGGCACGTGGTCTTGCAAACCCTGGCTGCGCCCGTGGCGGAGATCATCGTCGTGCTGGGCGCGCACGCCCGGCAGGTCGCGCCCGTGGTGCATGGCCTGCCCGTCACCCTGGCGGTGAACCATGCCTGGGAGCAGGGGATGAGCGGGAGCGTGAAGATTGGGCTGCGGGCCGCGCGCGTCCAGCCCGACGCGGCCCTCTTTCTCCTGGCGGATCAGCCCCGAGTCACGCCCGAGCTGATCCGCGGCCTCATCCAGGCCCACGCGGCCACCCGCGCGGCCATCGTCGCCCCCCGCGCGGGCGATCGCCCCGGCAATCCCGTCCTCTTCGCCCGCGCGCTTTTCCCCGAGCTCATGCAGGTCACGGGCGACCAGGGCGGCCGGGCCGTGATGCGGGCGCAGGGAGATCGCATCCATTGGGTGGAGGTGGCGCGGGAGGCGCTGTTCGACATCGATGCGCCTGGGGATTTGACGCCGCGCGAAGTGTAGATGGCCTTACCTTTTGGGAGCGACGCCCTCCCTGTGATAAAATGCACAACACCGCTTGCCTGCGTCGATCTGGCCAGCGGGAAGACATGTGAGCCAACGTTGGCCGCGGTTGCGACTGGCGTCATGCGTAAAACGTGAAACGTCAGGTTGTTACGCATCACGCCTCACGTTTTACCGCCCTCGGCATCCCGCGCCAGATCAGCCATCAGGCTTTCATCGACCTCCGAGCGTCATCGTCCCCGGCGTTCTCTTTCACACCGCCGTGATCCCCGTCAACGGAGCAGTTATTCATGGCCATCGATTATCTGCCCATCCTCATCCTCGTCATTGTCGCCTTCCTCTTCGCCGCGTTCATCCTGGTCCTCACCTGGGTGCTGGGCCCCAAACGCCCGAATAAGGCCAAGAATGAGCCCATCGAGTCGGGCATGATCCCCTTCACCAGCCCCCGACAGCGGTTTTCGGTGCAATACTACATGGTGGCGATGATGTTCATCCTCTTCGACGTGGAGGTCATCTTCCTCTATCCCTGGGCAGTGAAGATGGGGCAGTTGAAATGGTTCGGGATCGCGGAGATGGCTGTGTTTTTGCTGATCCTTTTGGTCGGCTTTGTCTACGTCTGGAAGAAGGGAGCGTTTGAATGGGACTAGGTCGATAGAGATTCAATAGAGATTCGATAGAGATTCGATAACGATTCAGCGCCTTGAATCTCTATGGAATCTCAATGAATCTCCAAGAAATCCCCAACGAACGCCCTCCACGCCCGTTCGATTTTGCATATCACCCCTTCTGGAGACTTTCCCCAATGGGTTTCGAAACCAAACTGCCGGAAACCGGCGTTCTCACCACCACCCTCGAATCGGTCGTCAACTGGAGCCGCAAGAATTCCATCTGGCCCCTGCTGTTCGGCCTGGCCTGTTGCGCCATCGAGATGATCACCACGGGCACCTCCCGGCACGATATCGCCCGCTTCGGCAGCGAGCTCTTCCGGGCATCGCCCCGCCAGGCCGACCTCATGATCGTGGCCGGTCGGGTCAGCAACAAGATGGCGCCCGTGATCAAGCGCCTCTATGACGAAATGGCCGAGCCCAAGTGGGTCATCGCCATGGGCATTTGCGCCAGCGCGGGCGGGCCTTTCAACAACTACGCCATCGTTCAAGGCGTGGACAAGATCATCCCCGTGGACGTGTATGTGCCCGGCTGCCCGCCCCGGCCCGAGGCCCTGCTCTACGCGCTCACCATGCTCCAAAAGAAGATCGAGACCGAGCATCTACGCGATCACAACGCACCCAAACAGACGGAGCTGGGCGTGCTTCTGCCCGACGTCTCCGATCTGCCGCCCCTGCCCGGAACGAAACAGACGCCATGAGCGCCGGCGCGCGGATGAGGATGAAAATGCGGTCGCAAGTGAGGCTGCGAAGATTGGCCTGGCGCCTACGACCGGCTACCTGCAAACCTAACTTTCATTT
>CAZDCN010000511.1:0-2678 GCA_964503945.1 uncultured Caldilineales bacterium | reverse complement strand
GACCGTTGATGACGTACTCATCGCCATCCCGCACCGCGGTGGTGTCCATCCACACGGGATTGGAGCCCGCGTGCTCCGGCTCGGTCATGGAAAAGCAGCTTCGTATCTCGCCGGCGATGAGGGGTTTGAGCCAGCGCTCCTTCTGCTCCTCGCTGCCGTGGGCCAGCAGCAGCTCCATATTGCCGATATCGGGCGCCTGGCTGTTGAAAACGTAATGTCCGAACACCGATCGCCCCAGCTCCTCGCTGATGTAGGCGAATTCGGTGAGGGACAGGCCCAGCCCGCCGTATTCTCGGGGCATGTGGGGAGCCCACAATCCCATCTCCTTGACTTTTTGGCGCAAGGGCTCCAGGGCCTCCTCCGCGCCTTGGAAGCCGCGAGGGATGTAGATGCGCTCCAGGGGATAGAGCTCCTCTTGCAGGAACTGACGAATGGTCTGGATCATGTCCGCGATGTGCGGGGGTGGGGCGTAGAGCATGGTCGGGCCTCGCTTGAATGTTATGGGTTTCTGCGATACGCTTCATTCTAAAACCAACCCCTGCGAACTGCAATCTTCCAGCGACCTTGTGTAACCTGGCTGCATCCAATAGAGTGAAGTCATATCCAAATACCATTTCTATCTCCATCATCGACGACGACCATGCTACGAAAACCCCTTCTAATCCTAATCTTTGCTTTCATCCTCGCGGCCTGTTCATCGGGCGGCGAGACTGCTGTTACGCCCGCGGACGGCAAATTACGCGTCGTCGCCACCACCTCCATCATCGGCGATGTGGTGCAGAACATTGGTGACGGGGACATTGCCCTGACGGTGCTCATCCCCGCGGGCTCCGATCCCCATAGCTTCGAGCCCAGCCCCCAACAGATCGCCGCGCTCTCCGATGCGGATATCATCTTCGTCAACGGCTTCGATCTGGAGCAGACCTTGTTGCCCATTTTGGAAAGTTCGGCGCCCACGGACAAAATCGTAGTCGTCTCTGACGGCGTGGCCCCCATTGCCTTTGCCGGGGATGACGATCATGCCGGTGAGGATGGCGGCCGCGTGGATCCCCACGTATGGATGGACCCCAACAACGTCATCATCTGGACGGAGAACATCGAGCGAGCGTTGAGCCAGGCCGACCCGGCGCACGCGGACGCATATCACGCCCGCGCGGAAGCGTATCGCCAGCAGCTTCGAGAGCTGGACGCCTGGATTCGGGCACAGATCGAGCCCCTGCTGCCCTTGAAGGTGGTGACAGATCACAAGGTCTTCGGCTATTTCGCCCGGCGTTATGGCATCGAGCAGGTGGGGGCCATCATTCCCGCCTATAGCTCCATGGCCCAACCCTCCGCGCAGGAGTTGGCCCAACTGGAGGACGCCATCCGCAATCTGGGGGTGAAGGCCGTGCTGGTGGGCAACACGGTCAATCCGCAATTGGCCAAGCAGGTGGCCGAAGACACAGGCGTCAAACTTATACCCATCTATACGGGCTCCCTCAGCGGCCCGGACGGCCCAGCCTCGACCTATATCGACTTCATGCGGTATAATGTCAACGCGATCATCCAGGCCGCACAATAATTTCACACACACTGGAGCCCTTTATGGAACAAGTCTATCCCGTCATCAACCTCGTCGAGGCCATCGAGTATCAGCAAGATGCGGTGGTCAGCAAAACCATTATCAAGCAGGAAACAGGAAATGTCACCCTGTTCGCCTTCGATCAGGGGCAGGAATTGAGCGAGCACACCTCGCCCTATGACGCGCTCGTCTATGTAATCGACGGCGAATCGGAAATTATCATCTCCGGACATTCCATGCGGGTGAAGGCCGGGGAGATGATCATCATGCCCGCGGATGAACCTCACGCGTTGGTGGCGGTGGAGAGGTTCAAGATGCTATTGGTGATGATTCGATCTTGATGGATTTTCGACTGCTTTCTGCATATCAAACTCGCGACCTGCTCGCGGCCTGGGACGCGGGCCTCGCCGAGATCGATATCTCCCTCGATTTGGGCCTGAGTGAGACGCGCGTACGCATCAATCCCGAGGGCGTTCTACTCCCAGGCGATCTGCTGCTTCCCTGGCCCGAGGTGGAGCGCATCCAGGCCCATGCGCAGGCGGTCTTTCGCGTCACCGATGAGGGCGGGGTGGAAAAGGTGCAGGTTTTTTCCGAGACGTTGGGGCGGCTCTACTCCCTCATGCCCACCGCCGCCGCGCCCACCATGCTCATCTCGGGCATCCCCATGCACCGCATCAAGGGCACGGACCCCATGGCCGACACTCGGGCCAAGGTGAAGGCGGCCGCGCCCCGAGGCCGGGTGCTGGATACGTGCACGGGCCTGGGCTACACCGCCATCCTGGCGGCCCGCCGCGCGGACGAGGTTATCACCATGGAACTGGACCCCGCGGTCATTGCCCTCTGCCGCATGAACCCCTGGTCCCAGGAACTTTTTACATCATCCAACATCACCCAACTCATCGGCGACAGCTACGATCTTATTGCCGACTTCGAGGACGCTTCCTTCGACCGCATCCTCCACGATCCGCCCATGTTCAATCTGGCCGGACATCTCTACAGCGCGGATTTCTATCGGGAAATGCACCGAGTGCTGAAGCGGGGCGGGCGGGTCTTTCACTACATTGGGGATTTGCGCAGCAAGTCGGGCCGCAACGTGGCCCGCAGCGCGGCCCGCCGC
>CAZDCN010000510.1:0-2685 GCA_964503945.1 uncultured Caldilineales bacterium | reverse complement strand
CCTCCTTGAGCTCCTCCTTGGCCTCCTCGGCCCCGGCCACGTCATCGAAGGTGACGGTGGGCTTATCGCCCGTCATCATCTTCGCCTTGCTCTTGCCAAAGCTCATGGCCTGGCTGTTGGAGCCCTGGGCCTGGCGCATGAGGAAGAAGAAGAGCGCGCCCACCAACAGCAGCGGCAGGATGGTGCCAAGCAGGGTGATCCAGTTCCCCATCTGGCTGGGGGGAGCCACGTTGATCTCCACCTTGCCTAGCGCTTCCGGCGTCACGCCCACGGCCCGCAACGTAGCAAGCAGACTGCCCTCTTCATCTTTATACGAGTGATAGATGTCACCGTTGTTCAGGGTGATGGTCAGATTGTTATCGCGAATAACGATTGACTTGACTTCGCCCGCGTTGATCTTTGTCGCCAGGGTGGAGATATCCATTTCCTTAGGACCGTTGTCGGTCATGGGATTCACCCGAAGGAAAAGGGCAATTGCCGCGACGATGATCAAAATATAGACGAAGGCGTTTCGCGTCCAGTTTTGTTTCAAGAAAATCCTCCAACGCTCATCCCTGCAGGATGAGGTTCATTCTAATGGGTATTCAGATGCATTATAGCAGAAAAACGGGTAAAAAGCCACCGAGATTTGAGGATGGGCATTTATCTATCACCCGATGCGGTCTCCAGCCGGTAGAGGGAGATGAGTTTCGCGCTTTGGGCGGTGAAAGGCTGCTTGTCCCAGTCGCCCCACCGTTCAGAGAGGCGCAATCCCGCGATCTGGGCCATAAGGTCCAGCTCCGAAGGCCAGGCGTAGCGCAGCCGCACGGGATAGAACCGGGCGCCGCTCTCCGTCCAGGCCACATGCTGGCTGTACACCATTTGGTTCACCGGATCGTGTTGCGTTACATCGATGCGCAGATAGCCGTCATCCATGGCCACCAGGCTGATGTTCTGATCCCGCTGGAATCGGGTCATGTCGGGCATGAAGGTTTCCAGCAGGAAGACGCCGTTGGGCGTAAGATGCTTCGCGACATTCTGAAAACAGCGCACCTGCTCCTCCTGGGTGAGCAGGGCGAAGAAGGTGTTGAAGACCACGTAGATGAGGGGATAGCGGCCATCCACCGGCGCGTCCGCGAAGTTTCCCAGGGTGACGGGGATGCGGTAGCCGCCCGGTTTAGCCTGAAGCTGCGCGATCATCTTCTCCGAGGCGTCGATGCCCCGCACCATGACGCCCCTTTCTTGCAGGGGCAGGGCGATGCGCCCGGTGCCGATGCCCAGCTCCAGGGCCGGGCCGTCGCCGGCCAGCTCGGCCAACACATCGATGGCCCGGGCGTCATAGCTTTCGTACCAGTCGTCGTAGATGTCGGCGATGCGCTCGCCGTAGGCGCTGTAATCCGAAGGTTGGCGTTCCATAGGCGTTTTGCTTTGCGTGCGGGATGACGCGATTATGCCCGAAGATTCGGGCAGGAGCAAATCATTCAGCCCGGAACATGAAACCAGGCCCGCCATGCTGACGGGCCTGGTTCGTAAATAACCCACGGATAGGGAGAACCACAGATAGAGGACACAAATAGAGGAAACACAAATGAAAAGTCAGGTTGGCAGGTGGCAGGTGGCAGGTCAACTTGCGCAGCTTCACTTGCGACTTGCAACCTGCCCCTGGCGACCGCATTTTCGTCATGATTGGCGTGCAAACGCTCATGGCGACTGCTTCTATTTTGGAGAGATGTGGGTCAGTCGTGCGCTTCCTCGGTCATGCCCAGGAAATCGCCATGCCAGTCGTGGAACCAGATCTGGCCGGTGTAGCCATTCACGCTGAACATGCCGGTGATCTGACCATCCTTCAGGGTGTGCAGGGTGTAGTATCCGTAGAAAGGAACCGCCTCATCGCCCACCTCCAGGCCCGGGCGCACCCGGCTGACATACTCCTGAGCCAGGGCGATAGCTTCATCCGCGCGGATGGGCATCTCGGCAGAAGCGCGGGCGCTGGAGACGCCCCAGCTGCCGCCCATCATGCCCCAGCCCCAACCGCGACCGGTGTGCATGCCGTATTTCGTGTTCCACATCATGTTGGGGCCGGGCTCAGGCCGCACTGCGCCGGTGATCGGATCGATGAGGATTTCAAAAGCGCCGATGCCGGTGTCCGCTTCCACGATCTGAGCGTAGAAATTGCGGTCAAACTCCATGACTTCCAGCACCTCTAGGGGACTGGCTGCACCGTAATTGGTGGCTGCGAATTCCCGGGCGATGGCCTCCGCCTCCGCCAAGGAGATGCGAGGGCCGTTGGCGGGAGCCCCAAACCAGCCGCCCATCATGCCGCCGGAGCCGTAACCGCCCATCATGCCCCAACCCCAACCATTGCCGGACCAGGGCCCGCCGCCTTGGGCGAAAGTGAACATGGGGAAGAAAGTCAGGCCTGCAAAGACGAGAACCAGCAGGGAGACGCCGATGAGCATCCACTTGGCATCGCTGTTCATGAGTTGAACCTCCGTTTTTTCGTGGGTGAGAATTGAGGAGTGAAGTTTTGCTTTTCTAAAAGTAGCATAACTTCCATTTGTGTCGGTTTTGTGAACTGGAGATGACGATTTTTTGAAAAACAGCCTTCCTTGCTGCAATCCCAAAACGGCTAAGGTAGGCCTCATCCAGCGCCCGGAGCTGAAGCTCCGGGCTACGAAACGACGCCGGGTGAACCCGGCTTTCGGG
>CAZDCN010000509.1:0-2691 GCA_964503945.1 uncultured Caldilineales bacterium | reverse complement strand
CCGCGATGTACACATCCCCTTCGCCCAGTCGGATGGCCCGATAGGCGTGGATGATGGCGTCCAGCCCTGAGGCGCACAGGCGGTTGACGGTGATGCCGGCCACCTCTTGGGGCAAACCGGCCAGCAACAAGGCCATGCGGGCCACATCTCGGTTGTCCTCTCCGGCCTGGTTCGTGCAGCCCAGGGCCACTTCTTCCACCAGACCGGGTTCGATTCCCGTGCGATCCACCAAAGCGCGGATGACCAGGGCCGCCAGATCGTCGGGCCGGACTTTGGAAAGCGCGCCGCCGAAACGCCCGACGGGCGTGCGCACCGCGTCGATGATCACAGCTTGAGGCATGGAGTCCGTCATGGCAGCAACCTTCCTATTGCAGCACGCGCTTGTCGATGACGCGGCGGAGCTTGCCGCCCTGGCTGCGAGGCGCTTCGCCGGGGCCCAGCAACGTCACTTTGGTGTTCAGCCCCAGGGTCTCCCGCAGGCGGGTCTTGACGATGTTTTCCAATTCATGGACCTCCTCCACAGCCTCCACCGCATGGCCGGTAAAGACCTCTTCTCCCACTTCGCGGAAGAACGCCTAGGTGACTTCCACCTGCACTTCCATCAAGTCCCGATGGTTTTCGCGGGTCAGCACGATGCAATAGTGGGGCGCAATATGGTCAATGTTCAACAGGGCCGATTCCACCTGGGAGGGGAAGACGTTGACCCCGCGCACGATGAGCATGTCGTCCGCGCGGCCCAGGACGCGGCTCATGCGGGCGTGGGTGCGGCCGCACTTGCATTTTTCATAGGTGATGGAGCAGAGGTCGCCGGTGCGATAGCGGATGAGGGGCAGCGCCTCTTTGGTGAGGGTGGTGAAGACCAGCTCGCCGATCTCCCCTTCGGGAACCGGCTCGCCCGTGTCGGGATCGATGACTTCGGGCAGGAAGTGGTCTTCCATGATGTGCATGCCGTCTTTGGCCTCGACGCATTCGTTGGAGACGCCGGGACCGATGATCTCGCTGAGGCCGTAGATGTTCACCGCGTCTACATCCAGCTTTTCCTCCAGCTCCCGCCGCATCTCCTCGGTCCAGGGCTCGGCCCCCAGAATGAAGACCCTCACCCGCAAATCCTTGGGATCCACGCCCTCTTCCAGCAAGCGGTCCGCCAGGGTGAGGGCGTAGGAGGGGGTGCAGGCCATGATGTCCGGCTGAAAATCCTTGAGGATCATGATCTGGCGGGAGGTGTTGCCGCCGGAGACGGGGATGACGGAGACGCCCATGTATTCGGCGCCGTAGTGCATCCCCAGGCCGCCGGTGAACAGGCCATAGCCGTAGGCGTTTTGGAACATATCGCCCGGCTTGGCCCCGCTCAAAGCCAGGGAGCGGGCGCACACCTCGGCCCACACTTGCAGATCGTTGCGGGTGTAGCCCACCACGGTGGGCTTGCCGGTGGTGCCGGAGGAAGCGTGAATGCGAATCAGCTCCTCCCGAGGCACTGCGAAAAGACCGAAGGGATAATGGTCGCGCAAATCGCTCTTTTTGGTGAAGGGCAGCTTGCGCAAGTCATCCAGGCCCTGAATGTCGTCGGGCGTGATGCCCAGCTCGTCGAATTTCTGTTTATAGAAGGGCGTCCGTTGATAGACGTAGGCCGCGATCTGCCGCAGGCGTTCGCCCTGCAACGCGGCCAGTTCATCCCGAGGCATGGTCTCGATCTTTTCGTTCCAGTACATGGAATGCGCTCCTTGATGTGGGGATGTGTGGGATGTAGGGAAGCGAAATGTGAACGCCTCTGATTCACAGAGTAGCCAGGAAGTCGAAAACCAGTTTGTTGAACAACCCCGGGCGGCGGGCGTGGACGCGATGCCCTGTGCCGGGGATGACGGCCAATTGCGCGTTGGTCAAGATATGGTAGAGCTTGATGGTTTGTTCCAGAGGGATGATCTCATCCCGATCGCCGTTGATGAGCAGCGTGGGCATGGTCACAGGCGCCAGCTCTTCAGCTCGAAAGTCGGGCCGAATTGGGTCCTCTTCCTTCCACCATCGCAACAGCCGCTCGGGGTCGGGATGCAAACGCTGGAGCTGCTCCCACCACCTGGGCATCTCCTGTTGGATGCGTTGAGGATTCCAGAAATCCAGCCGGCCCGTGCGCACCCGATCCGCTTCGAAGTTGTTGCTGACGAGAATCAGCGCCCGGATGCGATGGGGGTGACGCACTGCCATGAACAGGGCGGTGGAGGCGCCGCCGCTGTGTCCGCAAACAAACGCCTGCTCGTAGCCCAGATGGGTGAGCAGCTCGGCCATGTCGTCGGCCATCTCCCGCAGGTCCAGCCGGTCCGCGGGATTGCTGCTGCGGCCATGGCCGCGCAGGTCGGGCCCGATGATGCGGTAATGCTGGCTGAACAGCGGGATCTGATGCTTCCAGCCCGAGCGAAAGGTGGCCGTGGCGCCATGAAGCAGCAACAGGGGCGGGGCCGTTTCTGATCCCAAGAGTTCGTAATGGATGTCCGCACTGCTGAGATGAGCGATGGGCATAGGCGCTGACGTTCAAAAGGGGACATAGCGAGAATGGAATTCATTGTAGACAGGCATCGTCAATGGGATTTTGACGCGCGTCAACGGGCCTGTTGACGCGCCGGCCGCGGCAAATCGGGTAGCGACTGCTTCGTAAATAGGCCTCACGCAAAGGCGCCAAGGCGCAAAGGGAGAAAGGAA
>CAZDCN010000508.1:0-2695 GCA_964503945.1 uncultured Caldilineales bacterium | reverse complement strand
GACTTGCAAACCTGCCACTTGCTACTTGCGACCGAAAGAAACGAACCTTTGCGCTTGATATGGTGCAGAGACATGAAGCATGCACCTTAGTAGTTACGAAACTGCAAGGGATGCCATTTCATCATAGCATAAGCCTCCCCAGTCAGACAATGTCCGGAAGAGCGTCTTACGCTCCTTTTGTGCAAACCAGAGCGAAGACCCGATGTGGGACGGGCAGAGGATCCTGAGGGAAGCGCTCGCGCAGCAGGCGGGCCAGGTCCGCGTCGAAGGCGGCGATGGTTTCGGGAGGCAGGCCCGCGGCGGTCACGCCCGCACTGGCCCGGATGCGGCCCCGCCAGGCCTCATGGGTGTAGATGGCGTCCACATCGAAGGAAAAGGTTTCGATGTCGGTGAACCCGGCCATGGCGACATCGGTAAGCCAATCCCGGTAGATGCCCGTGCTCCCCGACAGCCTCAGCACCTCCAGGTCGGCCCAAGAGGGATTGTAGCGGATGATGAGCTCTTCGGTGGCCTGCACCACGTTGCCGGGCAGGGGTATCCAGTCGAAATGGGCGATGACCAGCCGCCCGCCCGGTTTCAGCGCCCGGCGCGCCTCCGCGGCCGCGCGGGGACGATGGAACCAATGCCAGCACTGCCCTGCGCTGACCACATCGAAGCTGGCCCGGGCGAAAGGCAGGGCCTCGGCCACGGCCTGAACCGGCTCCAGTTCCACGCCTTCCTCCTCGGCCAGCCGACGGGCCGCGGCCAGCAGCGGCGCGGCCCGGTCCAGCGCGACCACCCGGCAGCCGCGGGCAGCGAAGCCCCGGGCCAAGGTTCCTGTGCCCGAGCCGATATCCAACAGCCGCTGGCCAGGCTGACCAATGCCGTAATCTGCCAGACGGTGGAAGAGTTTGGGCGGAAAACCCGCGCGGTGGCGGGCGTAGTCATCCGCGGCCTTGCCGAAATCAATAGCGTTCTTGCGCTGATTCATGGTGCAACTTCCGTAGTGTGTTAAGTTGCTTGTCCCACCACCTCATAATGCACGACCGTGGGCTCAAACTCCAGCAAAAAATCCCGATCCTCAGGATAGTACTTGGCTGCCTCCACATCCTCGCCCGCGAAAGCCTTGATGGCCTCCAGGCTTTCCCAAAAGGTCATGGTGATGAAATGGGTGACGTCCCCTTCCGGGCGTTCCAGAATGTACACGCTGAGGTTGCCGGGGATGGATTGATAGTCGGGGATGGCGCGGGCGTTGAGGAACTCGCGATAGGCTCGGGCTTTTTCTGTGGGCACGCGTCCGTGCCACATGCGAACGATCATAGGGATGGCTCCAGTATCAAATTATTCGAAGGGTGTCAGTTTCGAAAAAACCGGCAAATCTCAGGCATGGGTGGCAGCCAACTCGTGCAATTTGGGGAAGATGTCTTCAGGTTTCTTTCCGGTCAGTTGAAGATAAAGTGCATCTGGACAGAGGTCGAGCGCTTCACCCCAAGCCACTTCGCCTCCTGGTCCGATAGTCACCTTTTGAAAAGTGGATTCATCCAACCAGGCAGCAAACACCCCCTTCCCCACGCGGTCACTCAAATCAACAATGCCTTCCACGCCATCTGAGTATCGCAACCAAAGACGATACCCAGGCAGGGCTTTTACTTCAACAAGTTTTGGGCGCATATTCGCGTTCATTGTTTCAATCCATTGGACAAAAACGAAAATGGGAATGCAGAGCGTCGTTCATGCAAACAACGATGTTCTATCTCCACATGCCCATTTTACCCCATCTTTTCATCCCATCAAAAGACTGGCTCGGACGCGCTCCCACGCCCGAGCCAGCCTCTAACCTCGGGCCTACTTCAACATCGGCATCCAGATGCCCTTCTCTTTCGCCGTGCGGATCGCGATCTCATAGCCTGCATCCGCGTGACGCACTACGCCCGTGCCCGGGTCCGTGGTCAGCACCCGCTGCAGCCGCCGCGCGGCCTCGGGCGTGCCATCGGCCACGATGACCATGCCCGCGTGCTGACTGTAGCCCATGCCCACGCCGCCGCCATGGTGGAAGCTGACCCAGGTGGCCCCGCCCACCGCGTTGATCAGCGCATTCAGGATGGGCCAGTCGCTGATGGCGTCGGAACCATCCTGCATGGCCTCGGTCTCCCGGTTGGGGCTGGCCACCGATCCCGCGTCCAGGTGGTCGCGGCCGATGACGATGGGCGCACTGACCTCGCCGCTGGCCACCAGTTCGTTGAACTTGAGCCCGGCCTTAGCCCGGTCACCATAACCCAACCAGCAGATGCGGGAGGGCAGGCCCTGGAATTTGACCTTCTTCTGGGCCATCTTGATCCACCGCACCAGGTGATGATCCTCGGGGAAAAGTTCGATGATGGCTTCATCGGTGCGATAGATGTCGTTGGGATCGCCCGAGAGCGCCACCCAGCGGAAGGGTCCCTTGCCCTCGCTGAACAGGGGGCGGATGTAGGCGGGCACAAAGCCGGGGTAGTCGAAGGCGCTGGTCACGCCGGCGTCGTAGGCCATCTGCCGCAGATTGTTGCCGTAGTCGAAGACCACCGCGCCCCGCTCCTGGAACGCGAGCATGGCCTCCACATGCCGGGCCATGGACTGCATGGCCCGTTCCTTGAACTTCTCGGGATCGCTGCTGCGCAGAGCCAGAGCCTCGTCGAAGCTCATGCCCGCGGGATAGTAGTAAAGCGGGTCGTGGGCG
>CAZDCN010000507.1:0-2696 GCA_964503945.1 uncultured Caldilineales bacterium | reverse complement strand
CAGGAGGATAAGATGACCCAAACGATTTCAAAAAGCAAACTCAAAGCGAACATGCTGCGCATCTTCCGGAAGATCGAAGCCAGCGGCGAAGACCTGATTGTGACAGACCGGGGCAAGCCCACGTTGATCATTCGCCCTGTTAAACAAAAACGAAGCGCTGATGACGTGTTTGGGCCTTATCGAGGCAAGATGAAGATCCTTGAGGAGGACATCAATTCACCCACGACGGAAGATTGGGAAGTGTTGCAGTGATACTCCTGGATACGTCAACGGTTCTCTTTTGGTCTTTTGCGCCTGAAAAACTCAGTCGAGCGGCCCTTGAAGTGATGGCGGAAAGCGAAACCTGGTTCATTTGGCTGTTTGGTGAAGGGGCTGCCTCCGGGGGACTGTTATCAAGGGGAGATTCATGATAGAATAAAACAACAACTTTTCTGATGAAAATCGGTTATGCCTGAATTGACTCGATTCTTCGGCATCATCATCCGGATGTTTGCTGAACCTGGCGCACCGCATCACCGTCCTCATTTTCACGCTTATCATCAGAACCACGCCGCAGTGTATGCCATCGAACCTATCGAGCTCATCGGTGGTTCGTTGCCTCTGCGACAACGACGTTTGGTAGAAGCATGGGCTGAACTGCATCAAGATGAATTACTGGATAACTGGAATCGCTTGCAGCGCGGCGAGCATCCATTCAAGATTGCACCTCTGCGATGAAATCGAAGCCTTCTCACGCCATTTACAAAATCATGGATGTAACCGTGATCGAGCCGTATATCATCAAGGTCCGATTCGATGATGGCATGGAGCGCGTCATCGACCTTGAAGAGGTCTTGCACGGTCCCATCTTTGGCCCGTTGCGCGATCCTCAATTTTTCGCGCAGGTCCGCATTGATCCAGAAATCCATACACTGGTCTGGCCCAATGGCGCGGATTTCGATCCGGAAACGCTGTACAACTGGCCCGAATACGAGGCATCAATGAAAGCCATGGCGCAACGTTGGGCCAAAACCCACAAGCAAGCCGCCTGATTCCCTCACCCGCGGCGCAGCATGCGGGGCAGGGCTGCAAGCTCAGGGGATTGCAGCAGCCAGGCGAAGAGGAGATACGCGCCGGCCGCAAGACCGCCGTCGAGGATGGCCTGCCACTTCAGCGGCATGGGCGGAAACAGGGGCATGAGGCCATAGACCAGGCCCGCCATGAGGCCCGCGGCCAGCAGGGCCCGGGCCAGACTCGCCCCCACCCGGCCCTCCTCCCAGCCGCCCAGCTTCTTCCGCAACATCCACAGCAGCGCGGCCATCTCCAGGGTGGTGGCCAGGGCGTTGGCCAGGGCCAGGCCGCCGTGGGCCAGGGGACGGATGAGGATCAGGCTCAACAGCACATTGAGGCCCATGGCCGCCACGCCGATGATCACCGGCGTTTTCGTATCCTTCATCGCGTAAAAGCTGCGGGCCGAGACCTCCACCAGGGCGTGGCCCGCCAGCCCCAGGGCGAAGAACCCCAGCGCGAACGCGGTCATCTGGGTGGCTCGGGCATCGAACGCGCCCCGCTGCAACAGCAATGCCACGATGGGCTCCCGCAGAAGGATGAGGATGGCCGCGGATGGCAGGATGAGAAAGATGAGCAGGGAGAAGAGTCCGCCCAGGGTGTGCTGCATGGCCCGTCGCTCCCCCAGCGCGGCCTGATGGGAAAAGGTGGGGAACGCGGCCGTGGCGATGGATTGGGCGAAGACGCCCTGGGGCAGGAGCATGATCAGCCAGGCGTAGTTCAGCGCGCTGATGGACCCTTCGGGCAGGTGGGAGGCCAGGAAGACGTTGACGATGAAGTTGATCTGCACCACGGCCAGACCCAGCACCCGCGGGGCCATGAGCCGCAGCACCTCCCGCACGCCCGCGTCGGCCAGGCTGAGGGAGGCTTTCCAGCGGGCTTTGAAATGGATGAGGCCGGGGATCTGGATGGCGAGGTGGAGGGCCGCGCCCGCGACCACGCCCAGGGCCAGGGCGTAGACCCCCATGCTCGGAGCCAGAAAGAGCGCGGCCAAGATGATGGACGCGTTGTAGAGCACCGGCGCCAGCGCGGGCAGTAGAAAATGATGAAAGCTCTGCAGCACCCCCATGATCAACCCGCTGATCCCGAAAATCACCGTGCTCACCAGCATCCAGCGCATGAGGCTGACGGTGAGGGCCTGTTGTGCGGGCGAGAAGCCGGGCGCGATGATGAATTTTACCAGGGGGTGGGCCAGCAGGCCCGCCAAGGCTGCCAGGGCGATCAAGCTCAGCAGCAACAGATTCCCCACCTTGGAGGCTAGAGCCCAGGCGTTCTCCCTATCCCCGCGGGCCAGGCGCTCGCTGAAGGTGGGGATGAACGCGGAGGCCAGCGCGCCCCCCGCCACCAGGGTGAAGAGCAGGTCGGGCAGGCGGAACGCAGCCAGGTAGGCGTCCAGGTTGGCGCTGGCCCCGAACCGGGCGCCGATGACCATTTCTCGCACCAGGCCCAGGGCCCGGCTGACGATGAACAGGGCCATGACCAGGCTGGCGGCCCGGGCGATGCGGCGCATGGGGGTGGAGGCGGGCATGGGCGTTGTCGGGAATCGGTGAAAGGGATGGCGCGGGCGGGCGGATGCTGTTGTGCGTAAAACGTGACAACGTGAACCGTGGTAACTGCTTACGTAGGCCGGTTTTAGCCACGAAGACACG
>CAZDCN010000506.1:0-2699 GCA_964503945.1 uncultured Caldilineales bacterium | reverse complement strand
GGGCGGAACCGCGGGCCTCATCGCCGTTGAGGTGGGCCACCAGCGCCGGGCGGAAGTAGTGCTCTTTTAGCCTGCTGGCCACCAGCCCGGCGATGCCCGGATTCAACTCATCTCGGGCCACAAGTAGCACGTTGTCTGGGGGATGGTCGCCCAGCTCGCGGATGGCCCACTGCACCGCCTCGTTGGTGAGGGCCTGACGTTGGCGGTTGAGCATATCGAGTTGATAAGCGATCTCCTCCGCCTCTGCGGCCGTTTTGGCCATGAGTAAATTGTAGGCCAACACCGCGCTTTCCAACCGGCCCGCCGCGTTGAGCCGAGGCCCCAACCTGAAGCCGATGGCCGTGGCGTCGATTTCACGAGGCTGGATGCCCGAACGTTGGGCCAGCGCACGAATGCCCGGGCGACGAGCCGTGCGCAGCGCTTCCAGCCCCCGTTGCACCAGGATGCGGTTTTCGCCCACCAGGGGCATGATGTCGGCCACGGTGCCCAGCGCCACCAGATCCAGCAAGTCTTCTTCGGTGAGCTGGACTGGCTCGGGCGCGATGGGGGAGTTCGCTTCCACTCGGAGCAGGGCTTGGGCCAGCTTGAAAGCCACGCCCACCCCGGCAAAATCTCGGAAGGGATATTTCGACTCGGGAAGTTTGGGATTGATAACCACGTCGGCGGGGGGCACTTCCGGGCCAATGGAATGGTGATCCGTGACGATCATCTCCAGGCCGATGTTTTTGGCAAAGATGACTTCCTCCACCGCCCGGATGCCACAATCCACCGTAACGACAACCTCTACACCTTCCTGCTTCAGCCGGGCCAGAGCATCGGTGTTCAGGCCATAGCCTTCATCCACCCGGTGGGGGATGTAGGGCCTGACGTCCGCGCCCAGGGCCTGCAGAGTTTGCACCATGACCGCTGTGGAGGTCACGCCATCCGCGTCGAAGTCCCCATACACGGCCATCGTGCGTCCCTGTTTGACGGCGCGACGCAACCGCGTGACCGCTTCGGTCACGCCGATGAGGCGGAAGGGGTCGTCTGGGCGGACGCGTTGCCCGAAGAATTCAGCGACGTCCTCGGGCGCAACGATGGCTCGGTTGTAGAGGATTTGTAGGACGATTGGATGCAGATGTGGAAAACGAGCGCGCAGTTCGTGGGGAACGGGCGCGGGCAGCTCCCATTGGGTGGGGATGGTGGTCAAAGCGGACTTCCTTTGGTGGGTGATGATTGATGATCAAAGATTAAAGATTAAGGATAGGGGGACGATTAAAGAGGCATGGGGCTGTTCTTTAATCATTCCATCATTAATCTTCAATCTCTGACCGCCAATCTGTCTTTCATTATAGCCTTAACCCAGCCCACAGGACAATTCGCCCGACGTTCCCTCACCACCGGGCCCGATGCTCTTCGGCCCAACCCAGCAGGCCCTTGATGGCGATGACTTCCCCGTCATCGGCCACCACCTGGCCCGTGTAACGCCCGAACATCTGGTGCACTTCTGAGTCGATCAACACCAATGAAGTGCGGGCTGCGCGTTCCAACAAGGGTTGAAAATGCAGGTTCACTCGTCCATCGTCCGAGACCATCCACCAACGGCTCATGAAATCCCTGGGATTGTAGCGAATAGCCACCCGCCCGAATTTGTGAATGCGCCCATCCAGCAGTAGCGTGTTTTCGGTAGCCGCCGCGTCGTCACCGAAGCCGTAGCCGAAATTCAGCCCCACGGTGCGTCCATCTGCCAGCCTGCCCGAGGCGCTGGCCCACACCCAGAAGCTGTCATACTCCCACACGCCCCGACCCCAATCCAGGTTGCCTAGCGCGGTGGCTGGGTCTAGATCGATGTGGTAATAGCCGATCTTCTCGTAGCCGGACGCGGGCATGGCGTTGATCTTGCGGTTGTAGTAGAAGCGTTTCTCGCCGATGGGGATGACGACGACGGTGCTTTCGTGCTGTTCGGGCGTGTGGGCCAGGGTGATGTCGGCCTCCAGAGCCTCGCCTGCAAAGTTCAGCCAGGCCACCTGCACCCGCCGGGCGTCCTCCTCCACCCAAAAGCGCAGCTTCTGCTTCTTGCCGTGGTAGCGGGACTCGCCTTGATCGCTGTTTCGGGGCAGGATCGCGCTTCCGGGCGGGAAAATGGTCTTGCTTTCCTCGTGGTAGGTCTTGCTCTTGAAATCTACCAGGTAGACGAAGACAGTGGCGACAGTGGCTGCGTAGCCCAGATGCGCGATGGTGGCGGAGAAGAAGATTTCGGGCGTGGTGACGCCGTAGTAATCCCATTTTTTGACGCGGAAGCGCTGCAGCGGGCGCATCAGCGCGGGATAGAAGCGGGCGTCCTCGAGATTGCAGTCCAGCAAAGGCTGCCGCGCCCAGCCGATCTGGGCGAGACGACCCTCGGGGGTGAGCAGCGGGCCGGGTAGGGTGATTTCGCGTTGCTCGGGCATTAGGTGAACTCGATCACTTTGGCATCACTGCCTGCACCAGCTCGCGGCCGCCCGTGATGCGGATGGCCTGGCCCGTGATGAAGTCCGCGTCCTCCGAGCACAGGAACGCGGCCACCGCGGCCACGTCCTCGGGCGCGCCCAGCCGTCCCACCGGGATCTGGGCGATGGCGGCCTGCACCACGTCCTCGTACTCCTGGCCCCGTATCATGCTTTCCAGTTGCAGGCCCCAGCGCTTGAAATCGGTGTCGATATCGCCCGGCAGCAGCGCGT
>CAZDCN010000505.1:0-2708 GCA_964503945.1 uncultured Caldilineales bacterium | reverse complement strand
GCAGGAGTGACCGCTTGCGCCCTCCAGGCTCTGCACGAAACCCCTGATCTGGCCAGAAACTGGGATTTGCTGGCCGTGGACGGCTTCACCCGCCTTCATCCCGCCGACCTGGCCCTGCTACTGGAGCTGAGCACGCGCGTCGGCGAATTCATCATCACCATGACCGGGGATTTAGAGCATCTCTGGGAGCCTGCTGTGGGGGGGGCCTGGCAAGATGCCTGGGAACAGGCCGCCCGCGCCCTCGGCCTCACCCCCGGACCCTTGCCCGATCCCAATCCTATTCCTAATCCCCTCTTCTCTCTTTCTACCCACCTTCTTCAATCCAACGCTTATTTCCCCGAGTCCGCGCCTGCTCTCGACGCTATCGCCGCACCCGATCAGACGGGCGAAGTGCGAGCCGCTCTTCGCTGGCTCAAACAGCGTTTGGTGGAAGAGGATGATCTTGATCTCGCTGACGTCGCGCTCATCGCCCGAGACCTTGCGCCTTATCGCGATGCTATCATCCAGACTGCAGAGGAATTTGGCCTGCCCATCACCCTGACTGGCGGCCTTCCTCTGCGCGACAATCCCGCCGTGGACGCACTCATGTCTTTGCTTAACCTGGCGGCGCCGCAGCCTGAAGGCTGGCAGCCCCAAGCTGACCGCCGTTACCCCTATCGCGGCGTGGTCGCGGCCTGGCGCTCCCCTTACTTCGACTGGCGCTGGGTTGTGGCCGGGGAGGAACCGGTTGGTGGGGATGTCACGCTGGCTATTCGGCCCGAGGATGCGGACGCGCTGGCTGCATTGGCCCGTTGGGGGCGGGTGAGCTCGGGGGCGGGAGCCTGGTGGGACGCCTTCCGACGCCGGGCGCGGATGATCGCGGAGTCGGATGAGGAGGACGTCTGGCGTCATGAGGATGAAGAGGGATTGGAGGCTCCCCGCGCGCGAGAGGCTAAGCTTCTTTGGCGCAAATGGCTTTGCTTCCGTCGAGCTATCACGCCGCCCCGCGGCTCTCATCCCGTTGATGTCTTTGTGCGGTGGCTGGAAGATCTCATTGGGCCCGACGAACCCTTTCAATCCCTAGAAGAGAGCGATCAAACCCGATTTAAGTTCGATTTCAGCTTGAACATGATCGGCCGCATCCGGGCCGGTAAAAATCCTGCCCTCATCGACAGGGACATCGCCGCGCTCAACGCATTCAAGGAGACCTTGCGCGGCATAGTCTGGGCTGCCCAATCGCTCAATCTGCCTCCCGTCACTTTCCATGACTTTCTCACAGACCTGGGCGGTGCGCTGGAGGCGGCTCGCTATGAGCCTGGGCATCATCCTGGTCGCCGCACCTTGCTCGCATCGGGCATCCAGTCCGCGGCAGGCCTGCGTTTTCGAGCCGTCGCCTTGCTGGGGTTGGCCGAGGGCGTTTTTCCCGCCAAACTCCACGAAGACGCTTTCTTGCGCGGGGAAGACCGACAGCGTCTACAAGAAGCAGGTTGGGAAATTGCTCCCTCGCCCGACAATCAGGAAGGAGCACTTTTCTATCTGGCCGTAAGCCGGGCCAATGAGCGCATTCTTATCACCCGGCCACGACTGGCCGAGGGAGGATCGGACTGGCAGCCTTCCCCCTACTGGCTTTGGTTGACGCGCTCTGTTGGCGTCGCGCCCGTAAAACTCACTCACGAGAACGCGCTTTTCCACGCGTCACCAGCCTCCATGCCCGAGTTAATGCTGAGCCTGGCTCTACATACTTCTCCTGAGCTCCACCAAGCTCAATACGACGCCGTTGGACCGGAGCGTTTGGCTCGATGGAAGCATGGCGCGCGGGTGGCCGCCATTCGCTACAAAGGCATGTTCTCTCCATTCGAAGGGGACCTCTCATCCCTGGCCGATCAGCTCAGCCGCCGCTATGGCCCTGATTACGCGTGGTCCCCTGGCAGCCTCGAAACCTATCGCTCCTGTCCATACAGATTCTTTGCCAGTCGTATTCTTCGCCTCAAAGAGCGAGAAGCCCCCATGCTGGGGCCGGACAACCGACAGCTGGGGAATATTTACCACCGCGCCCTGGAGCGAGTGTTCCGACAGGGCGCTGATGTCGCGGATGATGCGGAGGCGCTTATCGCCATCTGGGATGCCATGGCCGATGAGCTGTTGGATGAAGCGCCTGGGAAGGATGGTTTCCGCCCCACCGCCTGGTGGCCTCAGACCCGAGAGCAGATCAAAACCGTCATGCGCCGCACCCTGGAGGCGATGGCAGAGGAGAATGCGGGCTGGCGGCCCCGAGATTTCGAGGCTTCCTTTGGCGGCCAGAGCGCCACCGCGCTGGCGCTTTCCCATCCTGATCAAGCCGGGACTCTGCGCGTGCGCGGGTTCATCGACCGGGTGGATATTGACGGTCAGGGCGGCATGCGCGTCGTCGATTACAAGATGGGCGATGTAGCCCGGTATTCGGAAAAATCACTGATGGAGGGAAAACATTTGCAACTGCCTCTCTATGCTCTGGCCGCGGAGCGGGTCATGGAATATGGCCAGATTCAGGATGCTTTTTATTGGAGCGTGACTCGGGCGAAATCCAGTGATTTGCGGTTGGGGAAGTTCGGGGTGGAGGAAGCCGCACAGCTGGCGACGGAATTCGCCTGGCAGGCGGCTGAGGGCGTGCGCGCAGGACGTTTTCAGCCTCATCCCGCTCCCGATAGTTGCAAATACTGCCCCGCGGCGGGTTTCTGTTGGCAGGCCCT
>CAZDCN010000504.1:0-2709 GCA_964503945.1 uncultured Caldilineales bacterium | reverse complement strand
TAATGCGTCATGCGTAAGCGCCTCACGTTTTACGTTTTACGCATGACGTCGTTGAGCCCTCGGCCAACGCTGGCGCTGAGAAGGTCTCCGCAGACGAGGCTAACGTCTATTTACGAAGCATCCTCAATGCGCGCTTTCGGTGGTCAGATTGATGAGGATCACGCCCAGGATGACCAGAGCGATGCCGATGATGGCCGAGATGGAGAGCTTTTCCTGCCACACCAGCCAGCCGATGAGCGCGATGGCCACCGTGCCCAGGCCCGACCAGATGGCGTACACAATGCCGATGGGAGCGCCCTGCTTCAACAGCAGTGCCAGCAGATAAAAGGACGCGCCATAGCCTGCCACCACCAGCGCGCTGGGAATGAATTTGGTGAAACCATGAGACCATTTCAGAGAAGCGGTTCCCAGCACTTCGAAACCGATGGTGAGGAGCAAGAGTAGGAATTGGAACGGGGTCATGATCGAGGGATGGCGGACGAGAGGGAGGCAGGCCAGGAAATCGGATGGGATATGGTATCATCATGGTAGCGATGGCAGGCAAATTCCGGTCTGCAGCAAACGACCTTCCGCTCTCCCTCATGCCCGACGCTCCTCTCCTGCCCCTGTCCGAAGCCCTGGCCCGATGGCGCGAAGCCCTGGACGCCGCGGGCGCGCGGCGCCCCCTGCCCGCGGAAACGATTCCCGTGGCTCAGGCCCATGGCCGGGTGACCGCCGCCGCGGTGTGGGCCCGCATCTCCTCGCCTCACTACCACGCGGTGGCCATGGATGGCTACGCGGTGCGCTCCGCCATGACCGAGGGAGCGACCCCGGCCCGGCCCGTGCGTTTGCGTCTGGGCGAGGAGGCCCGCTATGTGAACACGGGCGACGCCCTGCCCCAAGGCTTCGACGCGGTCATCCCCCAGGAGGAGGCCCGGGTGGAGGATGGCTGGCTGGAAGTGCAAGCGCCCGTTCGGGCCTGGCGGCATATCCGCATCATCGGCGAAGACATGGTGGCCACCGAGCTGGTCGCGCCCGCGTATCAGCGGCTGCGCCCCCAGGACCTGGGCGCCATCGCCGGCAGCGGGCACCGGCGCGTGCGGGTGTTTCGCCAGCCCCGCATCGCCATCCTGCCCCTGGGCCCGCGGCTCATTCCGCCCAGTCCCCAGGCCGGACCGGGCCAGATCATCGAGTTCAACAGCATGGTGCTGGCCGCCATGGCCGAAGGGTGGGGGGCCAGGGCCAACGCGTTTCCGCCCCAGGATGGCGATCTGGAGGCGCTGGCCGCGCAGGTGCGGGCCGCGCTGGCCGACTACGACCTGGTTGTGTTGAACGCGGGCGCGGCGGGCGGCGCCCGAGACCACGCCGAGGGCGTTATCCGACGGTTGGGCCAGGTGGTGGTGCGGGGCGTGGCCCTGCGCCCGGGCCATTCCGTCATCCTCGGCCATGCGTTGGGCAAGCCCATCGTCGCCATCCCCGGCTTTCCCGTCAGCGCCATGACCGCGTTCGAGCGCATCGTGCGGCCCTTGCTGGAGGATTGGCTGGGCCAGCCGGGCGTGCATCCTCCCGAACTTCAGGCCCTGCTGCCTCAAGCCCTCGCTTCCGACCCCAGCGTGGATGAATTCAAGCGCGTCGTGGTGGCCCACACCTACCGCGGGACGGTGGCCCGGGCTCTGCCCCAGGCCGCGGGCGCGATCATGACCATGGTTCGGGCCGACGGCGTCATCCACATCCCTCGCGGGCAAGCGGGACTCCCCGCGGAAAGCTATGTGCAGGTGGCGTTGCTGCGCCCTCGCGAAACCATCGCCCGCACCGCCATCCACATCGGCAGCCACGACCTGGCCCTGGACATCCTGGCCGATCAACTGCGCCGGGCCTATCCCGACCGCTTTCTCAACTCCCTGGGCGTCGGCTCCATGGAAGGACTGCGGGCTCTGGCCCGAGGCGAAGCGCACTTCGCGGGCGTCCACCTGCTGGACCCGGCCACAGGCGAATACAACATCCCCGCGGTGCGGGAGATCCTGCCCCATCTGCCGCTGGCGGTGATGCGGTTCGTGAAGCGCACCCAGGGTTTGCTCCTGCCTCGCGACAATCCCAAAGCCATCCACGGGCTGCGGGACCTCACCCGCGGCGATGTGAGCTTCATCAACCGTCAGCCCGGCTCCGGCTCCCGCCAGCTGCTGGATTATCATCTGCGGCGGTTGGGGATTGACCCCAGCGCCATTCGCGGCTATGATCGGGTGGAGCATTCCCATCTGGCCGTGGCCGCGGCGGTGAAAAATGGCATCGCGGACGCGGGCCTGGGCATCCTGGCCGCGGCCCGGGCCCTGGACCTGGATTTCATCCCCCTCTTTCTCGAACGCTACGACCTGGTCATCCCTCTGGCCCATCTCGAAAGCGAGTTGCTGGCTCCCCTGCTGACGGTCATCGCCTCGGCCGATTTTCGGCAGACGGTGGCCGCGCTGGGGGGCTATCAGGTCGAGGGCATGGGCGAGATCATCTTTCGGCAGTAGGCGCCACGGGCGGCGGCTCGCCGATACCGATGAAAATGAGGACACGGATTTCCACGGCCTTCGGACACAGATTTTTTACAAATTATCCGTGTTTTTCCGTGTTCATCCGTGTTCTTTTTATTTTCAAAGCAGGAGACCACCTAAGCGAGCTATTATCATGCGTTACCAATTGACCCGATGGCAATGGGGCGGCGACGTGCGGGAGGAGGACCTGCGC
>CAZDCN010000503.1:0-2710 GCA_964503945.1 uncultured Caldilineales bacterium | reverse complement strand
AAATCATGCCCGCGCCCAGGGGAAAGACGATGAAATTGTTGTAGCCGCAGTAGGGAACCCGCCAGCCCACGGCCTCCAGCTTCTGCTTCAGCTCGGGCGCGGTGTAGCGTCGTTGGTGCAGGTTGATCACGTCGTTGTGGCTCCACAGCCACATGAACGCGGGCACGGTCACCACCATGGTCCCGCCCGGCTTCGTCACCCGAAAGGTCTCGTGGAACACCGCGGTTTCATCCTGGATGTGCTCCACCGTGTCCAACAGGGCCACGATGTCGAAGGATGCGTCCTCAAAGGGCATGGCCGTGGCGTCCCCCTGACGCACATCCCACCCCCGCTGGTGGGCCACGGGGATGGGCTTGGGATTGTACTCCAGCCCGATGATCTCATCGCCATATTGGGCGAGATGGTGCATCATATTGCCCGCGCCCGCGCCCACATCGAGGACGCGACGGCCTCGCTTGCCAGGTCCGGCGTATTTGTCCAGCAAGGCGAGGATGGCCCGGGTGCGGGACGCGAACCACCAGTGTTTATCTTCATCGATCTGCACAAGCATGGGCGTGCTTTCGGTCATGCGTCTTTTCAGCTCCTTTGCGTGGAAGTGATTTCCCCTGAAGTTTCGATGATCCCGCGGCGGGTGTCAAGTTGGTGGGGCATGGCAGACGCCGCGGGCGGGGGGAGATTGGGGGCTGGAGACCAGAGACTGGAGATTCAGTTGAGATTCTTCAGACCTCCGATCTCCGACCTCTGACCTCTGTCCTCCGGCGGCTTCTCCGGCCGGGCCATGACGGTGCGATGCTGATTCACCCGCACCTGGCCCGGGCGTCCGCCCTGGATTTTGCGCAGATGTTTGCGCCGAGTGACCATGACGGGGACCTTGCCATCGCGGCGGGCCTGAGAATGCCACGCAGCCCAGGCCGCAGCCTGCTCGATGACGGCCTCGGGGACCTCGCGGCCCTGGGCGCGGATGATCGCGTGGGAGCCGGGGACGTTCTGCGCGTGCAGCCAGATGTCGTCGGCTGCGGCCAGCTTCCACGTGACCCGCTCATTTTGCATGGCGTTGCGCCCGATGAGGACCTCGAAGCCCTCGGGCGTGGTCACCCGGATGGGTTGGGAGCGGGGCGGACGGGGGCGTTTGCCCTGGGGCGCGGCGACCAGGCCCGAGGCCAACAGCGCCTCGCGTATCTCCTCCAGTTGGGGCGCGTTGTCGGCCAGGCGGGCGTCGCTGGCCAGTTGATCCAGCCAAGCCAGGTCCCGGTCGGTCGCGGCCAGCAGTTCGGGGATTTTGGCTGCGGCCCGTTTCGCCTTGCGATAGCGGGCGAAATAGGCCTGCGCGTTCTCGCTGGGCGTCTGGGCGGGATCCAGGGGGATGCGCAGGGTCTCCTCGCCCGTGTCCGCCAGCAGCTCCGCATCGCCTGGCTGGATTTTCCAGGCGTAAGCCAGGATCCACTCGCCGAAACTCCGCAACCGGGCCACATCCTCCTCCCCCACGGCCTGCTCGCCCAGGCTGGCGCGGCGGGCCAGCAGCTTCTTCCGGGCCTGGTCGATGAGGACCAACACTTGCCCGCGCCGCGCAGCGTAACTATCCCGACCCAGCGAGGCCGCGTAATACGCCTGCGCGGCCTCGCTGATGCGCTTGACGTGGCGCAGCCTGCCCAGATGCGTCAAGGCGTAGGGCGCGAAGGCCGCGGGCCGGCCCTCGGCATCCAGGGCGAGGGTGGGGTTCCAGCCGCCCTGCTGGGGCAGCGATCGAAACCAGTCCAGCGCGGTCATCAGGCCGGCGGGGCGGAGGTTGGGGTGGGTCACGTCGGCTTGGGCGTCGCCCGTGGCCCGGTGGACGATCTCCCGCGCGGCCAGGGGGCTGAGCCCGGCCACGCGTTGCACCAGCGTCTTCCACAGGGGCTGGCCCGCGGGCGTCTGATGCACCAGCCGGGCCGCGTCCTCCTCCCGCACCAGGTCCAGGGGGAGTTTGCCGCGCGGGGGCGGCGGAGGCTGGTAGGGATGGCCGGGCCGGATGATGCGCCGGGCCCGGTCGCTGCGCTCGAAATGCCGCAGCGACGCCAGCACGTCCCCCTGGGCATCATTGAGGACAAGATTGCTCCACCGTCCCATGATCTCGGCTGCGATGACGCTCCCTCCATGCTCTGGATGTTCGAACGCCAGATAGAGCAGCCGCTCCCAACCTGGCTGCGCGACGCGCGTTAGTCGGGCCCCGCGCAGGCGCTTGCGGGCCAGCAGCAGGAAGGGCGCGTCCCGCGCCGCGCCGCGGCGGGCCCGTTGGGCCAGCAAATGCACCCGCGAGGCCCGCACATCCGCGCTCAGCAACAGCCAGTGTCGCTGTCCATCCCGAAAAATCTCCAGGGCCAGACTGAAGGCGTCGGGTTGCAGCACGGCCTGCACCCGGCCTCCCGTCAATGTCTCCTCCAGCTCGCGGCGCACCGCGGCCAGGGTGATGGCGTCCATGCGGGCATTGTACCACAGCCCGGAACGATTGCATTCCTGCCCGATGCCAGGTACAATCACCCGTAATGCGTAATTCGTAATGCGTAATTCGTAATGCGTCATGCGGAACGTCCTTACGTTTTACGTTTTTACGCATGACGTAATTGTGCGCTCAGCCAACGCTGGCGCTGAGAAGGTCTCCGCCAACGACGCCAACGTTTATTTACGAAGCAGGTATCATGAGCGTTTGCACGCCAATAATGACGAAAATGTG
>CAZDCN010000502.1:0-2710 GCA_964503945.1 uncultured Caldilineales bacterium | reverse complement strand
TCGAATCCCGCCCCCTGTGGAAGCCCATGCACCTGCAGCCCGTCTTCGCCGACTGTGAAGTCGCAGGCGGCGGCGTGGCCGAAGCATTGTTCCGGGATGGCCTTTGTCTCCCCTCGGGCACGGCCATGACCGAAACCCAGCAACGCCGGGTCATCCAACGCATTCGTTCGATGCGATAAGGCGAGCATTGTCGATCCGTATCAATCACATTGGGGTATAAAACGATGACGTCCATTCGGCGATACGCCGCCTATCTTCGCAACAGGCATCTCTTTCTATTGGATCTCCTGTTGTTGCCGGTCGCGGCCTATTTCGCCTTTGTGTTGCGGTTAGAGACTTTTGATCTGGCAAAATACTGGCCCGCTTTCTTCGTGTTCGCTGCAACGGCGGTGCTCACCGTGCCGCTGGTGTTTCGCTTTTCCGGCGTTTATTCCCGCTACTGGCGCTTCGCCTCCATTGAAGAACTGCTGCTGTTGGCGGGCGCGGTGACAGTGGCATCCTTGCTGACAGGCGGCCTCAGCCTGCTCATCACCGCCTTCCTGCCCATCCCCTCCGTCCCTCGCTCCATCCCCATCATCTTTCTGGGGATTGCGCTGACGGTGACTGCGACCCCGCGCCTTCTCATCCGCATCCTTTCGGGCCAACCCTTGAGTCGTGGCGACATTCATCCCAAGCGAGTGCTCATCGCCGGCGCGGGCGAGGCGGGCCAGATGCTCGCCCGCGACATTCGGCAACATCCCGAAAGGGGATTGCAAGTGGTGGGATTTGTGGATGATGATCCTCACAAACAACACCTGACGGTTCGCGGCATCCCCATCCTCGGAGGCCGGGAGAAGATTCCAGAATTGATCGAGAGCACCGGCGTCGATGAGGTGATCATCGCCATGCCCAGCGCGCCGGGCCAGGCCGTGCGCGCAATCGTCGAGATATGCAAGGATGCCGGCGCGCAGGCCCGCATCCTGCCCGACCTTTCTGAGATGCTGACCGGCGAAATCGGCATTCGCCATCTGCGGCCGGTGGATATCAACGATCTCCTGCGACGCGACCCCATCCAGACGGACCTCGGGGCCGTGTACAGGCTGGTGCAGGGCAAGACGGTGCTGGTCACCGGCGCCGGCGGGTCCATCGGCTCCGAACTCTGCCGTCAGATCGCCAAGGCTCACCCCAGCAAACTCCTCCTGCTCGGGCATGGCGAAAACAGCATCTTCGATATCCAGAACGAACTCCTGGCCGAGTTCAAGGCCGGGCGTTCCAAAATGGAAGCCATCATCTCCATCATCGCGGATGTGCGCGACGCGGCCCGGCTGCATCAAGTCTTCGAAGAGCACCGTCCCCAGGTGGTCTTCCATGCCGCCGCACACAAGCATGTGCCATTAATGGAAGCCAACCCCACCGAAGCCATCACCAACAACATTCTGGGCACGCACACCCTGCTGGAAACTTCGCTGTTTCATAGCGTCCAGCGGTTTGTGCTCATCTCCACCGACAAAGCCGTCAATCCGGCCAACATCATGGGCGTCACCAAGCGGGTGGCCGAACTCCTGGTGCAAAACGCGGCCCGGCGCAGCGAGCGCCCCTATGTGGCCGTGCGCTTCGGCAATGTGCTGGGCAGCCGCGGCAGCGTGGTGCCCTTCTTCAAAAAACAGATCGCGGCCGGCGGCCCGGTCACCGTTACCCATCCCGAAGTCGCCCGCTACTTTATGACCATTCCCGAAGCCGTGCAACTGGTGCTGCAGGCCGCGACCATGGGCCAGGCCGGCGATCTCTTCATGCTGGAGATGGGCGAGCCCGTGCGCATTGTGGACCTGGCCCGGGACTTGATCCGGCTCTCCGGTTTCACGCCCGACGAAGATATCAAAATCGAATTCACGGGCCTGCGTCCGGGCGAAAAGCTGAAGGAGGAGCTCTATCAGGCCCACGAAACCCATGCACCCACCCAGCATGAAAAAATCCTCCGGGTGACCACGCACGATGGGCGTCTTGACGATCTCCATCAGGCGATGGGCGCGCTCCATGAACTGACGCGGGTCGGGCGACTTGAGGATGCGCTGGCCTTGATTGCGGCGCTGGTCCCCGAATACCGTCCTCCCGCGGGCATTGAACCCGCTGAAGAAATCGCCATGTTCACTGTCCGGGAAGAGGATGACGAATTCGACCTGCCCTTTTCTCTTAGCGCCCGCTGGTACTGAACACTGTTTACTGCTTCATCAATAGCCGTTGGCGTCGCGTGCGAAAAAGCTTTGGCAACCACGTTGGCCGAGGCAACGAGGGACGTATTGCGTATTTCGTATTGCGTAAAATCTAAGAGCGATACGCATTACGCATTACGGAATACGTAGTACGGAATACGCATCCCATTTTCATTCTTATCGGCGAGTAGCCGCTCATGGTGACTGCTATACTGCTTACCGCCTTTCCCCGCCCGCCGGGGTCTTTTTTGCCCGCCACATGGCCTCATTGGCCATTGACAATTGACCATTGGCCATTGACAATTCCCCCATGCTCCCTCCCGCCTTTCGCCCGCCCGAAGACCCCCATCGCCTGACCGCCTGGCTGGCCTGGCTGGACGCGAACCGTCTGGCTCCCGCGGCCGCGCGGGCCCTAGCCGACGACGCGGCCCTTCCCCCCAACGCCCGCGCCCATCTGCACGCGGCTTACAACGCGGCCCGGGCGCAATGGCTGTTGCACAAGACCGCGCTCCAGCGCTTGC
>CAZDCN010000501.1:0-2714 GCA_964503945.1 uncultured Caldilineales bacterium | reverse complement strand
AATTATTCAATAAACGTTCAGCGCCCGCGAAAAGTTCCTGCGACCTCATGTGCGAGCTTCTCCCCATGGCATGTTTTGGCGGTCGAACACCCGCAGGCGACCTGCGGGCTAAAAACAACGCCCCGTCAACGGGGCTTTGGCCGTGGTCACCCGCCCGAAAGCCGGGTTCACCCGGCATCGTGTCGTAGCCCGGCGCTTCAGTGATCACGCGCCAACACTGAAAAGTTGCACATGGCGTTCCTGCGTCGTTTCGGATTAGTGGTTTCCCCGGCGGAAGCATTCCGAATCCATGGAACGAGGGATGGGATGGCGTTATGCTCTTCTATCCGTGGTCGTGGCAATCAGCGGAAAACGCATGGGACGCGGTTCAGCCCGGCGTCTCCCCCAGAAACTCTTGCCGCATCGCGGCCAGGCGCGCGTCCAGCAAATGGGGCGATTGACCCATCTGGCGCCAGATGGCGGTGCATTCCGTGAGATAGGCCGCGGCCTGGTCCGCGTCGTTTTGCGCAGCCGCGATGACGGCCAGGTTCACCAGGGCGTTGACAGCCTGCGCCTGATGCTGCATTCCGCGGTGCATGCTCAGCGCTTGCTGGCAGAGGGCGCGGGCCCGGACAAAATCGCGCTCGTGCATGGCTGCGATGGCCAGGATCTGGAGATTCACCCCCAGCAGTTCGCTGTTGCCCAGGCCCCGGGCCAGGTCGAGGGCGCGGGCCGCGGAGGCCCTGGCCTCGGGGATCGCGCCCTGCGCCAACTTCACTTCGGCCAGATTGGTGAGCATGGCGCATTCGCCCCACGGCAGGCCCGACGCCTGATAGATGCTCAGCCCATCCCGCCAGCATGCTTCGGCCCGGGCCAGATCGTGGAGCCCATAATCGGTCGCGCCCAGGACGAGCAGCGCGTGGCCCAGGGCCTTGTGGGGTCGGAACGGCTCCAGCGCCTGCCGGGCCCGTTGCGCGGAGCGTCTGGCCTGGGAGTAGCTCCCAAGTCGGAACTGGAAGGTGGCGGAGCACACGTGCGCTTTGCCCAAGGTCATCATCTGGGTTGCGGCGGGACGCGTATTTTCTTGCGAGAGCGCGTCCACCGCGGCCTCCCCCAGCGCCAATCCCTCCCGATACATGCCCAGCAAATCAAAGGCGTAGATCACGGCGTCCGCCATCTGGTCGATGACTTCCCATGCGCCATGCCGAAGCGCGGTCATCCACGCCTGACGCACGTTTTCCAGCTCCGGCCGGATTTGAATCAGGGCTTCTTCCACGCCGTCGCCGAACAGACGGGGTTCGAGCCGGGCGAGGAAACGGCCAAAGTAGCGGGCATGGGCCTGTTCCGCGGCCCGATGCAGGCTGGGATCGGCAAGCAACCGTTCGTGGGCGAATTGGTGGAGCAAGGGATGGCAGCGGTAGCGCGAGGTGGTTTCCACTTGCAGCAGGGAGCGGTCCGCCAGATTGGCCATCGCATGCAGGGATGCGCCCGTCACGGCCCGGCCTGCGTCCAGGGTGAAGCCATTGCGAAAGACCGCCAATTGCATGAAAAGCCGCTGCGCCGCAGGCGTGAGCAGCCGCCAGGCGTGTTCAAAGACTGCTCGCAGACTGCGATGGCGCGCGGGCGTGTCGGGCCAATCCGCGGCCAGCAGGGCCATGCTCTGTTCCACTTCCCGCACCATCGCGTCCAGATCCAACAGCCGCGCCCAGGATGCTGCCAGCTCCAACGCCAGGGGCAGCCCCTCCACCAGGCGACATAAGCGGGCCAACGCGGCTTCGCGCTCGCGGATGTGAAAATCGGGGCGCGCCTGTCGGGCCCGGGCCAGGAAGAGCCGCCCCGCCGGGGTTTCGGAAGTCGGCAGGGAAGCCGCTTCCCAGGGCAATCCCCTCAGCTCCAGGATGGTTTCCCCCCGCAGACCCAGCCTCGCCTGGGACGTGACCAGCAGGTTGAGCTCGGGCGCGCTGGCCAGGAGGGAGGCCAGAAAATCCAGATTTTGCGGGGTCAGCACATGCTCCAGGCTGTCCAGAATCAGGAGCATTTCTTTGTTGTGAAGGAATTGAATCAGGGCTTGGGCCTGGGAGCGGGCCGCGGGCAGGGGGCGGGGCAGGGCCGCGGCCACGGCGGGGATCAGATCGCCGCCCACCGGCGCGGTCTCCAGCGAGACGAAGCGGACTCCTTCCAGGAAGTGGAAGCGATGCGCCCGCGCGGCTTCCAGCGCCAGGCGGGTCTTTCCCACGCCGCCCGGCCCGATCAGCGTCAATAAGCGCCGGTCGGGTGCGAAGAGCCAGGCGCGAATCGCGGCCATCTCCTGCGCGCGGGCGAGGAAATCGCCTGGGGGCGGGGGCAGTTGGGATCGAGGCCAATGGGCCGCGGCCCGGATGCGTTCAAACAGGGTGGTTGTTTCCAGGGAGGGGGTCACGCCCAGCGCGTCGTGGAGGATGTGGCGGCAGGTTTCGAACTGGGCCAGGGCCGCCGAAGGCTGGCCGTTATAAACCAGCGCCCGCATGAGCTGGCGGTGCGCTTCCTCGCGCCAGGCGTCCAGCGCCAGCAGACGATGGGCGTAGTCCAGGGCCCGACGCGCATCCCGTCGTTGCAGCGCGTCCTCAGTCAGCGCCTGCCAGGCGAGGATGGCCAGCTCTCGCAGCCGCGCCCGCTGCGCCAGCATCCATTCCTCGAACTGGGGCGCGTGCCGGGGAAAGAATCCGGCCAGGAAATCGCCACCATACAAACCCACG
>CAZDCN010000500.1:0-2721 GCA_964503945.1 uncultured Caldilineales bacterium | reverse complement strand
ACTTCTCCCTGGCCCTGGAGGACTTCCAGCCCCAATCGTTGCACTGCTGGCATCCCGAAAAAGGCATGATTCCCCTGTTCGAGGACATTCAGACGCCCGTCCTGGCCTGAGAACGGAGGTCCGAGAATGTCGGTGTCGTTGGCAAAAAGGGTTTGGCAGACAACCGCCCGTGAAGCCTGTACTCAAAACAAAATCATCTGACACCCTTTCCCACTACCATGCTCAAATCCTTCGCAGATTCCGTTATCGCCAATGTCGCCGAGGTCATCATCGGCAAAGATGACGTGGTGCGCCTGGCGCTCACCGCGTTGCTGGCCGAAGGCCATGTCCTCTTCGAGGATGTGCCCGGCATCGGCAAGACGACCCTGGCCAAAGCCCTGGCCCGATCCCTGGGCTGCACCTTCTCCCGCATCCAATTCACCCCCGACCTGCTGCCCAGCGACGTCACCGGCATCACCTGGTACAACCAGCAGACCCAGGCCTTCGAGTTTCGTCCCGGCCCCATCATGGGCCAGATCATCCTGGCCGATGAGATCAACCGGGCCACGCCCCGCACTCAGTCCGCCCTGCTGGAGGCCATGCAGGAGGGGCAGATCACCGTGGACCGGGACACCTATCCCCTGCCCCGGCCTTTTTTGGTCCTGGCCACCCAGAACCCCATCGAGCTGGAGGGGACTTTCCCCCTGCCCGAGGCCCAGATCGACCGTTTTCTCATCAAAACCTCCCTGGGCTACCCCACCGAGGCCGAAGAAAATGACATCCTCCTGCGCTACGCCCGGCAGGACCCGCTGACCGACCTGCAGCCGGTGACCACGCCCGACGCCATCCTGACCATGCAGGCCGCGGTGCGGAATGTGCGGATGGAGGCCCCGGTGCGGGAGTATCTGGTGCGGGTGGTGCGCGCCACCCGCGAACATCCCGCGGTGGACCTGGGCGCGAGCCCGCGCGGCTCCCTGGGGCTCTATCGGGCCAGCCAGGCCTGGGCGGGCCTGCAAGGCCGTGATTTCGTCATGCCCGATGATATCAAGGCCCTGACGCCCTACGTGCTCACCCACCGCATCCACATCAGCCCCCAGACCCGCCTGCGCGGCCGCACGCCCGATGAGGTCATCGCCGAGGTCATCGACAGCGTGCCCGCGCCCGTCTTTCAGTAGCCATGAGCGAGATGAATCGCATCCGCCGTCAGATACGCGGGCCCGACGCCAGCGAGGCTCGGGCCGCGATGGACGCGGATCGCAGGCAGGGGAGCGCTCCCTGGCAGCGGGCCCAACGCGCGTTGGGCTTGGGGCCGCGCCGCATCGATGTCACCGTTCAGGAGCAATTCAATTCCGCCTGGTTCGCGATGGCCCTCCTCATCACCCTGCTGGGGCTGGCCACGCGCATCCCTGAGCTGATGGCCATCGCGGCCACGCTGCTCACCCTGGCGGCCGCGAGCTGGCTGTGGAACCGACTGGCCTTCGCCCATCTCACCTACCGGCGGGAATTCTCCGAGCGCCGCGCGTTCATGGGCGAAACCATCGACCTCAGCATCACCCTGGCCAATCACAAACTCCTGCCCCTGCCCTGGGTGACCACCGCGGACACCTTTCCCAAGGAAATCCCGGTGGAGGGCGTGGAGATCATCATCCGAGGGGACACGGGCAAGGGGGAATTGAGCCAGTTTTGGGCGTTGAAGTGGTATGATCAGGTCACCCGCCGATACACCATCCGGGCGACGGCTCGCGGCTTTCACACGTTCGGGCCTGTGGAGCTGCAAACAGGCGACGGGTTCGGCATGTTTCGCTCCAGCCGCCGCCTGGAAAACGCCCAAACCCTGGTCGTGTACCCCCGCGTGGTCCCCATCACCCGCCTGGGATTGCCCGCCAAGAACCCCTATGGCGACCAGGCCGTGCAGCAATTCATGTTCGAAGACCCGCTGCGCACCGTGGGCGTGCGGGATTATCGGCAGGAGGATGATTTCCGCAAGGTGCACTGGAAGGCTTCGGCCCGGCGGCAGAAGCTGCAAACCCGGGTGCTGGAGCCTGCCAACGACCTCAGCCTCATGGTGTGCGTCAATGTGCTCACGGTGGAGAAGAGCTGGATGGGCGTCATTCCCGAGCATTTGGAGCAGGTGGTGAGCATTGCCGCGTCCATCGCCTACGACGCGTTGCTGCACCGCCGCCCCGCGGGCCTGCTGGCCAATGGCGCGCTGCCCGGCTCCGACCAGCCCATCAAGCTCCTGCCGGGCCGCTCGCCCGAGCAGCTCACCGCCATCCTGGAGCTGCTGGCCGCGGTGACGCCCTTTGCCACCTCGGCTTTCGAGAAGCTTTTGGCCCGGGAAAGCCCCCGTCTGCCCTGGGGCGCCACGCTGGCGGTCATCTCCTCCACCGTGCCCGAGAGCCTGGCCGCGACACTGCTCGAACTCAAGGCCACGGGCCGCCGCATCGTCCTCATCACCCTCGACCATCGCCCTCTGCCCGACGCGCTCACGGGCCTCATCATCTACCGTGTGCCCGAGGGTGCGATGGACGCGCTGGACCTGGGGCGTCCCCACCAGGGCGGCGAGCAGCTCCTCACCCCGGCCCAGCTCCAGCGCGAGGCCATGTTGCCGCTTTGAAAATAAACATTGGCGTCGCTTGCGAAAAGGCTTTGGCAGCCACGTTGGCCGAGGCTGCAAGGAACGTATAGCGTATTTCGTATTGCGTAAAACCTAAGAGCGATACGCATTACGCAGTACGGAAT
>CAZDCN010000499.1:0-2725 GCA_964503945.1 uncultured Caldilineales bacterium | reverse complement strand
CACGGTCGTCCAGTCGGCGAAAGACACATAGATGGTCCAGATCAAGGTGCCATACAGGAGGGCGAGAAAGAACAAGATCGGTCCCAGAAAGACCACGTTCTCCTTGAATGTCATGCTATGAATGCTGGATTTCCTGGATCGAAACACGGGCGCAAACCTCGGAAGCGGGGAAAATGCGATAGGGGGCAGTCAGGGCCGCCCCCTGTCGCGAATGAGCACGGCAACGAAAACGCGGGTGGGACTACGGCCACTGATACCAGCTGGAGGCGTCCTTGACGTTGTAAGTCTCCATCATTGTCTGCACATCCTTCATAGCCTTGTCCACATCGGGCTGGACAAGGAAAGTGGCGAGGATGTCCCAGTAGACGGGCTGGGCTGTGGCAGGCAGGATGCTGCCGTGCTGGTCGAGGATCAGCATGCCGGGGTTGTCAGCCACGTAATTTTGCAACTCCCGGCGGATGGGGTCGGGGAATTCGTCCGCGGAGATGTCGGTGCGGGCGAAGAGGCCGCCCTGAATGACGTCGGTGGGTATCTGCAATTCAGGCGAGGCTACCACCCGAAGCCAATCATCCACAGCCGTAGGATTTGGCGCCTTCACCGTCTTGCCGTAGGTGTCGGGGTGGAAGAGAAGGATGCGTTCGGGCTTTTGCGGGAAAGTGACCGCACCGAAGTCTTTGCCCGGCTCCCAACCGGAGCCTTTGGTCAGCGCGCCGATGGCCCAGGTGCCCATGATGGTCATGGCAGCCTTTTCAGCACCCAATAGCGCGGTAGCCTGGTCCCAGGTCAGGCTGGAGTGGTCTTTGTTGAAATAGGGGATCAGGGTCTGGAATCGTTCCAGTGCGGTGCGATAGGCGTCGTCATTGGTGACATCCACTTCGCCTTTATAAATCTGTACATAGTGCTCCCCGCCGCCCGTCTCCAGCAGGAGGCTGTCGAAGACGAAAGCATCGCCCCATTTCTCCTTGGAGCCCAGACCAATGCAGGCCATGTCGGGCTTGGCCTCGGCGACCTTTTCACAGACCGCGACTAGCTCGTCATAGGTGGTTGGCGGCTGCAAACCCAATTCATCGAACAGCTTCAGGTTATAGTAGAGGATGTTCTGAATGTGCATGTTTAGAGGCACGGAATAGGGATGTCCGTCAATGGTTACAGCTTTGTACAGCGGGCCTGGGATGACATCCTTGTATTTCAGCTCTGCATACAGGTCATCCAGAGGTGCCAGCACGCCGCTGTCCACATAGTTCTTCAGCTCAGCGCCGCCCAGGGTCTGGAAGGTGTCGGGGTAATCGCCCGCTGCGATCCGAGATTGCAGGACCACGCGCTGATTGACGCCGCCGCCGCCGGGGCTGGGGTTCTCGACCACTTCGATGTCGGGATACTTCTCTTTCAGAGCTTTGAACATGGCATCCGCAGCCTCGCGCTCACCTGGCGCCGTCCACCAGTGGTAAATCTCCAATTGGCGCTTGCCCCCTTCCTGGCTGGGCGCTTGGGTTGCGGCCGTTCCCTCCTGCTCTCCTGTCTGGGGCACGGCGCAGCCAGCCAAAGCCAGACCGAGAATCAGTATGCCAATCATGAGGATGAACAATCTCTTCTTTGACATGGAAATACCTCCTGTCAGCTTTGAATTGGGGTGATAAAATGTTTTGTGGAGTTCCACAAACAATGGAACTAACGTAGGATTTACCACATTTCGCATCAGATGTCAATGACTCATGTAACATAGAAATTCACCAGCTCGAAGCATTGCTTCACCCTCCACATCTATGATAAAGTTTTCTTCCATGACCGCGCTCATTCTTCTCATCGTCTTCCTGGCCGCGTATCAGCAGAGCCTGTCCGGCTTTGGGTTTTCGCTGGTGGCCATGCCTATCCTGGTGCAGCTCCTGGGCATCCAGGTGGCTGCGCCTCTGGTGGCCGTGCTCGCCCTGACGTTGAACGTCATCAATACCCTGCGCTGGCGGAGGTCGCTGGATTTCGGGGAGATCAAACGATTGGGCGTGTGGATGGCATTGGGCGTGCCCGTGGGCATCTGGGGCGTCTTTGCTCTGAACGAGACGATTGTGAAAGCGGGTTTAGGCGTGCTGCTGGTGGCCTATGCCCTCTACGCCCTGTTTAAGCCCGAGCAGCTTCCCACCATCTCCCGGCGTTGGGCCTATCCGGCCGGTTTTCTGGCTGGGGTGTTAGGCGGCGCATATAACACATCAGGTCCGCCGCTGATCCTCTACGGCAACCTGCGCAACTGGTCCCATGATCGCTTTCGAGCGGTGTTGCAGGGCGTTTTCGCTTTTGCTGCGGCCATGGTTGTGGGCGGCCACTTGCTGGCTCGCAATTTCACGCCCGACGTGCTAAGCATCCTCGGGCCCGCTGCCGTCGCTGTGCTGGCGGGCGTAGCCCTGGGCGCGATCACCGACCGTCATCTCAAGCCGCAACACATCCGCACCTGGATCACCGTGGTAACCCTGGTGTTGGGCGTGTCCCTTTTTTTCTAGTCGCCAATGCGATAGAAGCAGGTATCATGAGCGTTTGCACGCCGATAATGACGAAAATTTCGTCTACGTCATGCTGAGCGACCGAAGGGAGCGAAGCATCTAGCGAGCGAAGCGAGCGCCTGGGGGCGCTACGCTAGACCCTTCGGTCGCTACGCTCCCTCAGAATGACGTGGCAGAGGCCTATTTACGAAGCAGGCGCCACGGGCTGCCGCCCGCCGATACTGATGAAAATCTTG
>CAZDCN010000498.1:0-2726 GCA_964503945.1 uncultured Caldilineales bacterium | reverse complement strand
TGACCTGGGACGCGCGCTGGAAGTATTCTCGGGTTTTGGGTCCTTGCATGCTCATGGCGTTTTTACCTCACTTGAATGATTGGTATTGTTGGAAAATGCGTTGTTTATCGATTCTTTCATGGGAAAGTCAATGATCAATGATTGATGATGAAAGTGACTATCTTCGCGGTCTTCACTCTTCAATCATCGATCTTTAATCATTAATCATCGATCATTTCATATCCACCCCTCTTCCACAATCCTCTCTTCCACAGTGATGCCGCGTTTTTCGAGCTCGCGGAAGAAACGGTCAGTGGGGAGGGCGCGTTCAGGCGGCACGACGCCTTTGGCTGTGGTCTCGCCGTGGGCGATGAGCTGCGCGCCGATGCTGAGGGGGATGCCTACGTTCTTGAAGTAGGCAGCCTCCCCGCCCCACTCTTCCTGCGGGGGATGGTGGTTGCGGTAGGTGGCCACGACCTTACGTCCGTTCTTCACCCCCGTCACCTGCACCACCAGGCCATAGGCCCAAACAGGATTCTTCTTGCTGGCGGGGTTTTCCCACAGCAACCTGGCCACAGCGTCGATTGCGGGCATGGTTTCGCCGCCGATAGTCACGGGCCGGCTGGAAAGCAGGCCCCCGCGCATGAGCGAGCCCATGAGCGCCATGACATGAGGCGGGAAGCAGCCCCGCACCGCGGCTCGCCGCAGGGTGGGGTAGGATTCGGGCAGGGTGTTGGCCTCGTCGTGGGGTACATAATACACCATCTGCTCGCCGATGTGCTCATGGAAGCGGACTTTCACGCCGCCTGACATGGGAGGGGTCGGATGCCATTCGCCATCCTCGAAGTACACCTCATCCCGGTCGCCCTCCTCGGGATTGAATTCCCACAGGGTGGTGCGCAGCAAGCCGGGCGCGGGCGCGAGGCTGCGGAAGGCCGCGAAGAAAACCTCGACCTCGTGCAGCTCATCCATCACTTCCGAGGCCCGACGCACCATCATGTTGGTCTGGCCGGGCGTGGCGCCCACGCCAGGGATGAAGATCATGTTTTTGGCCAGGGCCTTCTCATGCAACGCGAACTGTGGGTCCTCGCTGGAAAGGTCCAGGCCATGGACGCCCACTTCCACGCAGGCGGTATTCACGGCCAGGTCGTATTTGAATGGCAGGCCGTTGACCACCACGTCGAAGCCGGGGAAGAGTTTGAGCATGCCCTCGTAGTCATTGGCATCGAAGAAGATAGGCTTGAGCCGGGGGTCGCCGATCTGCTCGACCAGATGGGTGACTGCATCCAGATTGTAGTCGGCCACGACGATCTCATCGAAGTCGCTATAAGCAGCCAGGTCTTTGGTGGTTTCCTTGCAGACGGCGCCCGCGGCGCCAAGGACAAGTGCTCGCATGGGGAAATCGTCTCCTTTGGAATCGATTTTGAGAATGGGAGGGATTGATTTACAATGGGTTAGCGTCTTGGAGGCGGAAAACGATGTACGAAAAGCAAGTCAGTATCGATCAGTGGACCTTTACCGTGATCGTCGAGCCCGATGAAGAGGGCGGATTCGTGGCGCATTGCCCCGAATTGAAAGGGTGTTGGTCGCAGGGCGAGACTTTGGAAGAAACGCTTCACAACGTCGCCGACGCCATTTCCGGTTGGCTATCCGCCCGGATCGAGTATGCCATCGATGCATCGTCCGTCCAGGCCTTCAGGGAAAAGGAACCCTCCTGGCCGTTGACGATTACAGTGAAAGGGTTGTAAAGAATGCCTCGATTGCCGCGCGCCAAAGCCGAAGAGCATGTCAAGGCCTTCGAACGGGCGGGGTGGAAGGTAGTGCGAGTGACAGGCAGTCATTACATTCTGGCGAAGCCAGATATGGCGTTTCACCTGACAATTCCTTATCATCGAGGCCGTAATGTGAAAATCGGGTTGCTAAAGGGTTTGATTCGCGATGCGGGACTGACGAATGAGGACTATTTGGCGTTGTTCTATGGGAAAAAGCGTAAGTAAGACGGGACGGCGTTCAATACCGTTCCTGGACTTCAGCAAATGCGTGATCCAGGATGTCTAGCGCCTCAGCGATGTGATCCTCGGTGGCGGTGAGGGGCGGGGCGATGCGGATGACGTTGCCGTACATGCCACCCTTGCCGATGAGCAGACCCCGGGCCTTGGTGGCTTCGAAGAGCTCGTTCACCGCCTGGGGCGCGGGCTCCTTGCTCTCCCGGTCGGCCACCACCTCGACGCCTTGCATCAGGCCTTTGCCGCGCACGTCACCCATGAGGGGGTACTTCTCCTGCAACTTTTCCAGGCCCGAACGCAGCAATGCCCCCACCTGGGCCACATGCTCGGGCGAAGCCTCCTCCTCCATCACCTCGAGGGTGGCCAGCGCGGCCGCGGTGGAAACGGGATTGCCGCCAAAGGTGCTGATGGTGAGGCCCTGGCCCGCCAGCTTCTCCGCGATCTCGGGCGTCGTCCTCGCGTTGGAGAGGGGGAAGCCATTGGCGATGCCCTTGGCCATGGTCATGATATCGGGCTCCACGCCCCAATGTTCGATGCCGAACCAGTGCTCGCCCGTGCGCCCGAAGCCCGTTTGCACCTCATCATCGATGAACAGCCCGCCGTAGTGATGGACGATCTCCACCACGATCTTGAAATACTCGGGCGGCGGGGTGATGAATCCGCCCACGCCCTGGATGGGCTCCGCGATGAACGCGGCGATGCGGCCCGAGGTCGTGGTCTTGATCACCTCCTCCACATCCT
>CAZDCN010000497.1:0-2729 GCA_964503945.1 uncultured Caldilineales bacterium | reverse complement strand
CGTGGTTGCCAAAGCCTTTTCGCAAGCAACGCCAATGTTTATTTTCAGAACAGCGCATCGAGCAGGGCCAGGGTCAGGGCCTTGGCGTCCCAGTCCAGGGCCTCCGCGCCCTCGGTGACGGGGCCCACGCACGCAGGGCAGCCATAGGCGCAAGGGCAGGCGCTCACCGTCTCGCGCGCGGCCTCCAGCAGCGTCGGTTGGAGGTCGAAGAGGCGTTCGGAGAGCCCGATGCCGCCCGGAGCTTGGTCGTAGAGGAGGATGGTGGGGAGTTGCGTGTGGGGAGCCAGGGGCTCGACGAGATAGCCCAGGTCGCCCGGATCGCACATAAGATGCAGGGGCGCGAGGTTGTGCAACAGATAGGCCAGGCCGCTCAGGCCCGACCGCAAGCGCTGGCCCCGCTCCACCCGTTGGTGGCAGGTGCGGCACAGGGTGCGCAGGTTCTCCAGGCGGTTGGCCAACCGGTAGTTGTCGTTGACGCCGGGGATGTAGCCAAATGTGCGGAAGGGGCGGATGTGATGGACGTCGTGGGGGCGGCCCGGCGGCTCGGGCGCGCCGCATAACACGCAGAGATAGCCGTCCCGCGCTCGGGCCTTGGCCCGCTGTTCGGGCCAGTTGGGACCGTAGTCGTTGGGATCGTTGGCCCACAGCCGGGCGGATCGCAGCGCGTCCACCACGTCTTCGGCCACGGCCAGCCAATAGCCCGTGGTCTCCAGCGCGGTTTCCGGCAAATCCACCTCGCCATAACCCAACACCTCATGGGTCCAGCGCTTGATCCGCTTGAAGCCGGTGACTCGGACGTGGATGGCAACCTCGCCCCAGCCCCAGCGCATCCGCGCATTCTCCGCCAGATCGTACACGGCCAGCACGTCGGCCTGGGAGACGCTGATGGCGCGGGTGGTGTAATCCACCTCCACGGGCGTCACCCACGCGTGCCCCTCCTCCCAATCCAGTTTCTCCACCCGATAGGTGCGGCCCTCGTGCAGGTAGATGGCCCCATCGTGCAACAGGGCTGGCGCGGTCTCCCGGTCCATCTCGCCAATGGTCTCCCTCCGGTCCGCGTCGAGGATGAGCACCCGGTCGGGCGAAGCGGTGCGCAGGCTCACCTCCCCCGCGGGATAGCTCTCCGAGGTCCAGAACCAGCGATCCCCGGCCTGCATCACCTCGCCCTCCTCCTCCAGCAGCGTCAACGCCTCTTCGGTGAAGGCGAAGCGCCCGAAGGACTCATCCGCGCGGAAGGGCAGCTCGAACGCGGCGCAGCGCAGATGCTCCATGAGGATGACGAGATTGTCGGGGTGGATGCGCGCGTGCTCGGGCGAGCGCCCGAAGAAAAAGTCGGGGTGTTGCACGATGTATTGGTCCAGCGCGCCGCCGCCGGCGATGAGCGCGGCCAGGGAGACGTCGCCCCGCCGGCCCGCCCGGCCCATCTGCTGCCAGGCGCTGGCGATGGTTCCGGGGAAGCCCGCCAGCACCGCGGCCTGAAGCTGACCGATGTCCACTCCCAGCTCCAGCGCGTTGGTGGCGACCACCCCATCCACCGCGCCCTCGCGCAGCCCCTTTTCGATGGCGCGACGGTCCTGGGGCAGATAGCCGCCCCGATAGCCCCGCACCACCTTCTCCCCCGCGCCCATGCGATCCAATCCCTCCCGCAGGTAGGTGAGCAGCAGCTCCGCGGCCATGCGGGATCGGGCGAAGAAGATGGTTTGGACGCCCTCGGCCAGCAGAGTGGCGCCCAGTTGCTGGGCCTCCAGCAGATTGCTGCGCCGCAACCCCAGCTCTCGATCCACCAGGGGCGGATTGAGGAAGATGACGTGTTTTTCGCCCGAGGGCGCGCCATTTTGGCTGACCAGGGCCACGGGCGCTTCGATGAGGCGCTCGGCGTGTTCCACCGGGTTGGCGATGGTGGCCGAGGCGAGAAGGTACGCGTAGCTCAGGGGCGATGCGCTTCCGACGCCATCATCACCTCGCCCTTCAGGGGACTGCGAGAATTTGGGCTCTGGACGATCTGCTGGGACGGTCGAGTGCGTCGCGCCTTGATAGAAATCAGCCACCCGTCGTAGCCGGCGAAGCACGTTGGCCACGTGGGAGCCGAACACGCCCCGATAGGCGTGGATCTCATCGATGACCACGGCCCGCAGGCCGCGGAAGAAACCGTCCCACCCCGTGTGGTGGGGCAGGATGCCCGCGTGGAGCATGTCGGGGTTGGTGAGGACGATGCGGGCCCGCTCGCGGATGCGTTTGCGGTGGGCCTTGGGCGTGTCGCCGTCGTAAGTGGCCACGGGGATGTCGGCCCGGAGCGCGTCGATGAGCTCCTGCAGATTTTTGAGCTGGTCCTGAGCCAGGGCTTTGGTGGGAAAGAGGTAGAGGGCGCGGGCGTCGGGGTCGTTGAGCAGCCAGTGGAGGACGGGCAGGTTGTAGGCCAGGGTCTTACCCGAGGCGGTGGGGGTGACGATGAGGACGTGCTGTCCGGCCAGGGCCAGCTCCGCGGCCCGGGCCTGGTGAATGTAGGGGCGGGGGATGCCGCGCGCGGCCAGGGCCAGGGGCAGCCGCGGGTCCAGGACCCGGGGCCAATCCGCATATCGGGCCTCTTGCGGGGGGATGCGCTCCCAGGCGGTGACGCGGTTTCGGAAATTGGGGTCTCGGGAAAACCGGATGAGGAGATGGCTGATAGACATGACTGCTTCGTAAATAACCCGCTGATAGGGAGAACCACAGATAGAAGACACAAATAG
>CAZDCN010000496.1:0-2733 GCA_964503945.1 uncultured Caldilineales bacterium | reverse complement strand
GTTAACACCAAAGCGTTGCCCTTGGCTTTAACTGAAGTAATCGGCTGATCAAGGGTAATACCCACAAAGGAAAGCAGGCCGCTATCCCACAGGTAGACCGTCTCTCCAGCCAGCAGGTAGCCCAGGGGCTGGCCGTCAAGCTCAAGCGCAGGCAGGGTCTGCCAGGTGTTGTTTCGGCTGGCGTCCACGTACATGATGGCCTGGTCCTGGCGCTTGGCGCCTGCTGGCCCGCCGATAGCCACCCACACCCCGCCCACGGGGGAGAAGTGGATGTCTGAGATGTGGAGTTGACCGGCGCGGTCGGGGTTTTGGACGGCGAAGGCGGCTTGGGCGTCGGCGAGGTCGGGGCCGTGCGCGGGGTCGGAGACCTCGGAGGTCTGGGGGACCTCCGAGGTCTGAGGAGGCGCGGGCGCGGGGGGTGCGGTCGGTTCAGGCGCGGGGGAAGAGACCTCGAAAGTCTGGGGGACTTTCAAGGTCGTTGTGGGCGCGGGGTTCAAGACCTCGGAGGTCTGCGAGACCTCCGAGGTCTGGACGGGCGCGGTCGGCTGCCCGCAGGCCGCAGAGAGGGCCAGGAGCATGACCAGGGTGAGGGACGAAAACCATCGACCAGACATGAGACCGCGCATCGTCATGGGAGATGGCGTATTGTATCATGAGCCAGGAACCTGTAAAAGCCTCTGGAGCGGGGTGAGGTGCATGAAAAGAAAGGGCCGCGCGCAGCTCGTTGTAGCGCCCCTCGCGCAGTTGATATGCGAACTGTTCGGGCGTAATATGGCGCATGAAAATCGAATATGCTAGAATGAAAAGTGTCCAGATTCCGGCCAAGGGATAAACAAAAATGAGCCCGACATTGTTGCGAAAAGGCCCTTATCGGATATACATTTACTCATATGACTGCCAGGAGCCGCCTCACGTTCATGTTGATCGAGAGAATATGAGTGCAAAGTTTTGGCTCAGTCCAGCAATCACATTAGCCAACAATTATCACATTGCTCCAGGAGCGATGGGATGCATTCTGTGGTCGTGACCGTAGCCTTGCCTAAAATCACGCAAGTGCATATCACTGAAGACACGCTAAGCGTGGACCTGGAAGATGGCCGGACGATTTCCGTGCCGTTGAGCTGGTATCCGCGCCTGGTTTACGCCACGCCGGAAGAACGCCGGAATTTCCAGATCGCCGGGGCGGGATACGGCATTCACTGGCCGGACATCGATGAAGATATCGGCGTGGAAGGATTGCTTTTCGGGAAACGTTCGACCGAAAGCGCCGCCTCATTGGCAAGATGGCTGGAAAGCAGGAGGGATACCACGCGTTCGTAGGGGTTATGCCACCGTTGGCGTCCGTTCACCGAAGCGGGTCGCCCGCTCGAACGCGTAGGCGATGCGGAAGAGCGTTGCTTCATCCAAAGGTCGCCCGATGAACTGCACCCCCACGGGCAACTGCGCTCCATCCTCCTCCACAAAGCCCGCAGGCAGGGCGATGGCGGGCGCGCCCGCCAACGCGGAGGGCAGGGTCAGCACGTCCAGCAGGTAGAGGGCCACCGGGTCGGTGGGGGCTTCGCCGATGCGGAAGGGGGGGATGGGGGCCACGGGCGCGATGAGCGCATCGAAGCGCTGGAACGCGGCGTCGAAATCGGCCCGAATCAGGGTGCGCACCTTCTGGGCCTTGAGATAGTAGGCGTCGTAGTAGCCCGCGGAGAGCGCGTATGCGCCCAGCAGGATGCGGCGTTTCACCTCGGGGCCGAACCCCTGCCCTCGGGTGAGACGGTAGTTCGCCTGCAAATCGGCCGCGCCGGCGCTGAACCCGTAACGGACCCCGTCGTAGCGGGCCAGGTTGGCGCTGGCCTCGGCCGTGGCGATGAGATAATAGACGGGCATGCCGTAGTCGGTGTGGGGCAGGGAGGTCGCCTCCACGGTCGCGCCCAGGTCGCGCAACACGCGCACCGCCTCCTGCGTCGCCTCCCGCACGCCCGGATGCAGGTCCTCGGAAAGGTATTCCCGGGGCAGGCCGATGCGCATCCCCTGCACGCCGCCCTCCAGCATCTGGCTGTAGGGCGGAACCGGGTCGGGGAAGGTGGTGCTATCGAGGGGGTCATGCCCGGCGATGGCCTCCAGCAGGATGGCGTTGTCCCGCACATCCCGCGTCATGGGGCCCACCTGGTCCAGGGAGGAGGCGAAGGCGATGACGCCGTAGCGGGAGACGCGGCCGTAGGTGGGGCGCAGCCCCACGATGTTGGTCCAGGACGCGGGCTGGCGCACGCTGCCGCCCGTGTCCGTACCCAGCGCGGCCATGGCTTCGCCCGCGGCCACCGCGGCCGCGGGCCCGCCGCTGCTGCCGCCGGGCACGCGGTCCAACGCCCAGGGGTTGTGGGTGACGCCATACGCCGAGTTTTCCGTGCTCCAACCCATGGCGAATTCATCGGTGTTCGCTTTGCCCAGAAAGACGGCTCCCCCCTCCCGCAGCTTGCGGACGACCGTGGCCTCGTAGGGAGGCATGTAGCCTTGCAGGATGCGAGAGGCCGCGGTGGCGGGCATGCCCTGCACGGTGATGACATCTTTGATGGCCAGGGGAACGCCCAGCAAGGGCGCATCCTCGCCCGCGGCCCGACGTTCATCGGCCAGGCGGGCCTGGGTCAAAGCCCCGGCCTCATCCACATGGAGAAAGGCGTGGATGGCGGGCTCCAGTTGCCGGATGCGCTCCAGATAGGCCTCGGTGAGCTCCACCGAGGTGAT
>CAZDCN010000495.1:0-2739 GCA_964503945.1 uncultured Caldilineales bacterium | reverse complement strand
ATATGCCCCAACGGATGGGCGAAGTGGAACGGAGAGAAGGTGAAAACAGCCCCGGCCAGGAACGCGGCCAGGCGCAGGCCCAGTCCCGGCTTTGCGCCCGCCCGCCGCAACACATCCAGCCCCAGCAGATAGGCTCCAAACCCCGCCAGCGTGAAGCTGAACAGCACAACCCCATTGTAAGCCCAGAAAAGCCCGCCCCCAAGCTGCACGGGTAGGAACGTCAAACCGTTGAAGATGTTTAGAGTTTGAAACCACAGGCTGACGCCCGTAGGGTGGTAGAGCAGATTCGTAAAATAGGGGGACGTATGCTGTTCCAGCAGCGCCACCTTCACCCACCACAGGTTCCAGAAATTCTGCCAGCCGTCGAAGCTGTCACCCGGGATAGCGTCGCCCAGATGCCGGGCCAGGGGCCAGGTCAACGCCAGAGTGAGGAGGAGGTATGCGCCAAGGATGGCGATGGGGCGAAGGCGCGAAGCTGCGAGATGACGAGAGGGTGACATGGCGTACGAGCGAATAAGCGTGCCAGTGTATCGGCGTGATAGCAACACGCAGCAGAACGAACGACCGCGTGATTACATGCCCAACCGCTCAGAGACCACGGCCCAGGCTTTGGCTTTGGCCGCGTCACCACGGGCGATGAGAGCCTTCATCTCCTCGGTCTGCGCGGCTACGAAGTCTTCGTCCTTGATGGCGTTCAAGTTGATCTGCACGTTCAGCGCGGCGATCATCATGCCCGCGTGGGCGCTGAGCACGCCCGCGCCGCCATCGCTGATCACATTGGGGTTGCCCTTTCCCACGACTTCGGGCGCCAGCTCCAGCACGGCCACGCAATTGCGCAGAGTCTCCATGGGCGTGCGGGTGGCTTCCTTCAAACCGGCCTGGATGGCGGCGCTGCGCGCCGCCTTCTGCTCGGGCGTATCCTTGGGCAGCCGGTACGCGTCCATGACGCTGTCAAACGCATGTGCGTCCTCTTCGATGAGATCCATCAGTCGATCCCGCAAACGCAGCGCCTGGTCCAGCGCCGCCTCCATCTCCTTCTCCACCTCCGCGTACTTTTTTCGACCAATGGTCAGATTGCAGACCATGGCCAGCAGGGCCGCGCCCTGTGCGCCCGCCAGGCCTGCGGCCGAACCGCCGCCGGGTGTGGCGTTTCCTTGGGAAAGTTCGTATAGGAATCCTCGAACAGGCAAGGTAATCAGCATGATTCACGTCCTTGTTGAAGGTAAACAAACGGAAAAGTGGGATGGAAAACGTGCATTTGAACAGAAATGCAGATAATTCTCTTCTCGAGGGCATTATAGCAGTTTCCAGAAAAAATGGTATAATGTTTTCCATAACATCAAATCGGTGCGTTCCCCCACTCCCCCATCTAACTTTTAAGGAAGCATGCCATGAGCGACGACCGTCCCCACAACGCCCCAACCCCTGAGGATGATTGGCAGGATACGCCGGCATTGGAAGAAGAAGCCTATTTCGCCGAAGACAGCGACATCGAAGATTGGGATGATGTTTCAGACCTGGATGAGGAGTCCTACCTTGAAGAGACTGAGGACCTGGACGCTTCGATCTATGAGCCGCCGGAACCTCCCGTGACTGATGCGGCTTTTGAACCGGAAGAGCCGCCAGAAGATGACGGCAACTGGTTCCAGAAAAATTGGCGAGCGATCGTGCTTGCGGCCCTGGTGGTGATCATCGTGGCGCTGGTGGCCCGGGCCTTCACCGGAAGGAAGGAGCAACCTACGCCCACGCCTCTGCCTACCGCCACCTTCGCGCCCCTCCCCACCTTCACGCCCACGCCCGAAGGCCTGGCTCCCACCCCGCCTCCTGGCAATGCCATGCCGCCGGCCAGCAGCCCGCTGGAAACCCCGCCGCCGGTAGAAGCCACGCAACCGCCTGTCGCCGCCACCCAACCTCCGCCCGTATCCGGCGGCCAGATCGCCGTTGGCCAGACGGTCATCGTCACAGGCACGGGCAAGGACAGACTTTCCCTGCGGGCCAAGCCGACCACAAAATCCGCGCGGGTGAAGCTGATCAAGGATGGCGTCAAGCTTACCGTCATCGACGGGCCCAAGAAGGCCGACGGCTACACCTGGTGGAAGGTGCGCACGCCCAAGGGCATTGAAGGCTGGGCGGTGGAAGATTTCCTGAAGCCCCAATAACCGCCCAACAACACTGCCCGGGCGGACTAGCCGCTACGCCGCCAAATGCAAAACTTCACAACCATCATCATGGCTCCACCCGATGTCGTCCAGCGCGTCCAGCAGTTGCGACGCCTGATCAACTACCACAACTATCGTTACTACGTCCTCGCCCAGCCCGAGATATCGGACGAGGAGTATGATCTTCTGTTTCGAGAGCTAAAACAGCTTGAGGAACAGTATCCCGAACTGATCACGCCCGATTCCCCCACCCAGCGCGTGGGCGCGCCCCCAGCCGAGGGCTTTGCCAAAGTGCGGCATCCTCAACCCATGCTGTCCCTGGGCAATGTGACCAGCCCCGAGGAGCTGCACGCCTGGCGGGAGCGGTTTATGAAGCTGCTTCCCCAGGGAACCCAGGTGAGCTATGTGGTGGAGCCCAAGATCGACGGCCTCACCGTGGTGTTGCACTACGAAAACGGGCTTTTCTCCCTGGGCGCGACTCGCGGGGATGGCTACGTGGGCGAAGATATCACCAACAACTTGCGCACCATCCGCAGCCTGCCCCTGCGCATCCCCCTCGCGCCCGACGGCCCGCCCCCGC
>CAZDCN010000494.1:0-2742 GCA_964503945.1 uncultured Caldilineales bacterium | reverse complement strand
CCTCCCACGATAATACGCCAGGCGTTGCTGTAAGAAAATTTGGGCTTGTGGAGAAGGTTGTGCAACTTCATTCCAATATGAAGAGAAGGTCCGAAAAATGGTCTGGGCGAAGCATTCAATGACCGCTTTTTCGTACCGGTCATACGTGCTGCGCGGCATGGAGTCTACTTGCAACAACCATCTTCGCAATGGAGTATAGCGGGATAACACGCCTTGATCATTTCGGATATACGCCCACGCCGTTTCCACATCCCCTTTTCTACGCGCTCCCGGGATATCCCTTTGGATGGGCAGATACAATTGAGGACGAACGCGCCATTCGAGAAACAGGACCAAAGCAGCCAAAAAGCCCTTTTTAGTTTTCTTTGTCTTTCCAGTTTTACACCCAAGCGCCTTATCCTGCAACAGTTCCTGGATCAGTTTGGGCGCGAAGTGGAAATACAGCCAAGCGGCGATCTCACAGACTCCACGGTGAATGACGTCTTGTTGGCAACGCGCGATCTCATCTTGTGCGCTCGCGCTGAGTTTCGCCAATTCTTGTTTTGCCAGATGATAAAGCTGGTGCAGACATGGCGATGTATAGAAAAGACGCTCGATACTTTTTTGAGAACGCGGGGGAATGGTGAACAAAGATTGAAGCGCCTTTCCTATGTCACATTCGGAGTAATCAGAACTGGCTACCATGGGCGCCTTCAAAATGTGAAATTGAGCAAAAAATTGAGAGGATCCATCAATTTTTTGGCCCGTTTGCGGCGATAATAGAGATAACTACACAGCCCATCCTCCGGAGGATTGCGCTGGCAATCTCTACAGGAGGATGATCGATGCCAAAACGAAAGGCTTCAGCACGCAAACGGTCCTTCATCCGTAAAGTGGCCAACATCCAAAAGCGTGTGAATTCGAAGAAGAAGCGACGACGGTCCAAATGACGGAAACGTGATCGCCGTTCAGGGTGGCGCCACCCTTCATCTCTCAGGCATGATTATCCTCCAGGCAACGCACAAACATCAAGTGAATCAGCCCCGAACTACCCCACACTCGCGCATGGATGCCGTGGTGATGGGGGGCACGGGGTAGAGCAACATGCTGATTATACCTGAGGGCAGGGGGCGGACAAAACCAGGTTGGCGGGGTAGAGGTAGGGGAGCCGCATTGAAAAGGCAGATTGTACGAGGTATGGAGACCGCCTTTCTTGCCATTGTAGTTCATGTTACGCTATCTTACTCAGCCAAAAGTATGAATTTCGTTATTTTCTGGCTTTTGCTCTACACTTTCCGATGCCCTTTGCACTTTTCCCCGCTCATTCACTCCTTCCGGAACATAAACCGCCCTGGAATTCCGTATTCACAGGGCGGTTGCAGAAAAATTGGGCGCCGCGGTCCCATCCCTCGCCCGGCTGATAAGCCTGACGACTGTGGCTGAGAGCCTACAGGGCTTGTCCGGGAGGACTGGGCCGGGATTTGAAGGCGGATGCGCTGGCATCCTCCCGCGGCGCAAACCCGGGTTTTTGGGCCTCTTGCCGAGGCTTTGCTTTTTGTATATCATAAAGGAGCCAATTCTGTCAATGAAACGTCAGCGCACGCCAAAACCTCTGACAACCGCCATGCTGGATCGCGTGGTCTATGAAGCCATCGTTCCGGCTTACAGTGCGCTGAGCCGTTTTGGCCCCCGTCGCTCCCGCGGGAATCGGTTTTGGGCAGACGCGCGGCGCGCGGCCGTGGCCCGCATTCACCACACTACCCCGCCTCAACGCCGCCACAAAGCCGCAGAGGTGGCCATCGAGGAGCTGATTCGGGTGGTGGGCTATCTCACCGAGCGGGTCAGGGAGTTAAACCGTGAGAGCACGAATCTCAAGATAGCAGGATATGGCTGCGGTGCAGAGCGACGGGCAAACGCCAACTTGCAGCGGGAATTGGGGGATGCGCGGTCGCAAGTGGCGCAGCTTTCTGGGGAAGCCGCGCGGCTGCGCGAGGAGGTGGCGAACCAGGAACGGCTCATACGTCAATTGCGATCCCAGAGGCCCGTGAGAGGGCTTTGGGACATCGCCCTGTCGCCCCTGGAGGAACGTATCCTGCTGCTGATGGGGGAGACGGGCCTGGGGCGTTCATGGCGGATCAAAGCGCATTTTCAACAGCAACAACAGGGTGGCTATCGGGCGGGGTCGGTGCGCAACGCCCTGCGTGGGTTGCAAGCAAAGGGTGTGGTGAAGGAGATGATGGAGCTGGGTCGGGTGGCTTCGTGGAGCGGCCCGCGCGGGGGCGGCCGCGCCAAATTGCTGTTGCTGAGCGATATCGGCGCCTGGTGGTTTGAAAGGCTCACGGGGGAAAAGCCCCGCGAATCGGAGTTGATCTGGGCGCAGCGCATGCACCGGGGCGTGACCCATGGGGTCGCCATCCTCGAGGTGGCGGACTATCTGCGGGCCATGGACATGCCCGTGGAGATGGAGCCCAACCCGTTGTATGAAGAGGGGAACACCGGATGGAGCAAACGGGCGCAACCCGATTTGATCGCCTACCTGGATGATGAGCTGTGGCCCGTGGAGGTGCAACGCAAGGTGGTGGAGCATCCCAGGTACCGGGAGAAGTGGGCCAAGACCCTACGAGCCGCGGGACGGCTGATGCTGGTGCTCTTCACCGAGGAGAAGCTGACCGCGCAGCGGGCCATCCTCCGGCGGTGGGCCCAACGCCCGGATTGGCCCGGGGGCGAGGTATGGCTGGGCAGCCTGGAAGGCATGATGCATTT
>CAZDCN010000493.1:0-2746 GCA_964503945.1 uncultured Caldilineales bacterium | reverse complement strand
TGCTGGCGGACATGCAGATGGTGGCCCGCAGCATCCCCGACGCCGTGTGGTAGGTGACATCATGTCCCCGAAACGCCCCCTTGACGAACAACGCATCTGGCAGGCCCTGCGCGAGGTGATGGACCCGGAGATCCCCGCGGTGTCCCTGGTGGACCTGGGCGTGATCCGGTCGGTGGAGACCGACGGCCGCGGCGTCACCGTGATCATGACCCCCACCTTCTCCGGCTGCCCGGCCCTGGCGGTGATGCAGCAGCTCGTGGCCGACAAACTCAAGGCCCTGGGCGCGGAGCCGGTGGAGGTGAAGATGGCGCTGGACCCGCCCTGGAGCAGCGATTGGATCACGCCGGAAGGGCGGGAGAAGCTGCGAAAGTTCGGGCTGGCTCCCCCGCCGGTGCACGGCGGCGATGTGAACGTCATCCTCCATCCCCAGGTCGCCTGCCCCCGCTGCGGGTCCACCAACATCACCGTCAAGAACACCTTCGGCTCCACCCTGTGTCGGGCCATCTACTATTGCAACGACTGTCAGGACGCGTTCGAGCAGTTCAAGCCTCTCTAACGTCATGCTCCCCCCCTCGCCGCCCGTCATGACTCTACGACTCGCCGTCATCGGCGTTCCTCCCTTTGCCGACGCTTTACTCGCTCGCTGCCGCGCCGCGGGCTACGCCAGCATCCTGCTCCATCCCGACGACGTGGTCGCGGGATCGCCCGAATTCGCCCGCATTTTGGGCCGGGATGTGATCCTCGACTGCCACCACGGAACCGATAAGCGCGACGCGCTCGGTCATCTCGCATCCGTCCTGTCGGAAAACACCCTGCTCCTCACCTCCGCCCTGCCTGCCAGCGTCACCCTGGCCGCGGCCCGAGCCCGACATCCGCAGCGCATTGTCGGGTTCAGCGTGATTCCGCCCCTGCAAGATGGCGATCTGGTGGAAGTGGCCCGCGGCTTGCACACCAGCGAGCGCGCCTTCGACCAGGCCGTGGCTTTCTGGCGCTCCCTGGGCCTGGAGCCGGTGGAGGTGGGGGATGGTCCGGGGCTTGTCCGGGGGCGGGTCCTCGCCTGTCTGGTGAATGAGGCCATCGGGGCCCTGGCCGAGGGCGTTGCTTCGGCCCGCGACATCGATGCGGCCATGAAACTGGGCGCGAATTATCCTCGCGGGCCTCTGGCCTGGGGCGAGTATCTGGGCGTCGATGTCATTTACGCCATCATGCAGGGGCTGTATGAGGAATGGCGTGAGGACCGCTACCGGCCCCATCCCCTGCTGCGGCGACTGGCCCTGGCCCGACGCTCTCCCTTTGACCTGGAGGCTTCGGCCCGGTCCGCGGCTCCGACGGCCTTATTCGCGCAGCAGGCGCCATGAGCGCTTGCTCGCCAATAAGGATGAAAATGCGCAGGCCAACCTGGCGCGGCGGCTTATTTCGTAATACGTAAAACGTAATGCGTAATGCGTAATGCGTAATGCGTAAGAGCATCGCGTTTTGCGTCCTTGGCAAACTCGCCAACGTTGCCGCCAAAGCCTTTTTCGCCAGCGACGCCAACGCCTATCTACGGAACAATTCCATCCATTTCCCCCACAGGAGAACGCTCTCATGTACAAAATGGTCGTCCTTTACACCCGTCCCGAGGACCCCGACGCCTTCGATGCCGCTTACGCCGAGCATCTCAAGCTGGTGGAGAAGGTGCCCGGCGCCGAGGGGTTCACCGTCACCCGCTTCACCAAGACCCTGGCGGGCCAGGACCTGTATCTCATGTTCGAGATGCGGTTCGCCACCGGCGAGGCCATGAAAACGGCCATGAATTCCCCGGAGATGGCGGCCGTGGGCAAAGATTCCCGGCGATTCGGCGCCAATTTGCACAGCATTCTCTTGGGAAAGGATGACTGATGAGCTACGAAACGATTCTCTTCGATGTCCGGGATGGGGTGGCGACCATCACCCTCAACCGGCCCGAGACCCTCAACGCGTTCAACGATGGGATGATCCGAGAAACCACGGACGCGTTCAAACAATGCGCCCGCATGGGTGAAGTCCGATGTGTGGTCATCACCGGCGCGGGCCGGGGGTTCAGTTCGGGCCAGGACCTGGCCGATGTGCAGAACCGGGAGGGCGCGTTTTCCATTGGCGACCATCTCCGCCACGGCTATCACCGCCTGATCAAGCGCATGGTTAGTCTGGAAAAGCCCGTCATCGCCGCGGTGAATGGCGTGGCCGCGGGCGCGGGCGTGGGCGTGGCCCTGGCCGCGGATATCCGCATCGCGTCGGAGAAAGCGAGCTTCATCCTGGCCTTCAGCCGGGTGGGGCTTATTCCCGACAGCGGGGTGAACTGGCTCCTGCCCCGGCTTATTGGCTATGCCCGGGCCTATCAGATGGCCATCACCGCGGAGAAGGTGCGGGCGGCGCAGGCTCTCGAATGGGGCATGGTCAACGCGGTGGCTCCTGTGGACGCCTTCGAGGAGAGGGTGGCTGAGTGGGCGCAGAAGTTGGCCCAGGGCCCCGGTCTGGCCTTCGGCCTGACGAAGCGGGCCATGCACCGGGCCCTGACGCAAACCCTGGACGAGGCGTTGGAATATGAGGCCCACCTGCAAGAGGTGGCGGGTCGCAGCCACGATTACCGCGAGGGCGTGCAGGCCTTTCTCGAAAAACGCCCTCCGCGCTTCCAGGGCCGATGATCGCGCAAGCTGTTCCGTAAATAGCCGTTAGCCTCGTCTGCGGAGACCTTTTCAGAGCCAGCGTTGGCCGAGGGCTCAAC
>CAZDCN010000492.1:0-2751 GCA_964503945.1 uncultured Caldilineales bacterium | reverse complement strand
GTGTTTGAGCTGCTTGTCGGTGGCCTCGGGGTCGATCTCTTTGGCGATCTGCCCCATGCCCGGGATCATGCTGAGCAGAGAGGTGATGGGGCCCATCTTGCGCATCTGGCGCATCTGCTTGAGGAAATCGTCCAGATCGAATTCACCCTTGCGGAGCTTTTTCTCCATCCGGGCCGCTTCCTCTTTGTCCATGACCTCTTCCGCCTTCTCGATCATGGTGAGCACGTCGCCCATGCCGAGGATGCGGGAGGCCATGCGGTCGGGATAGAAGGGCTCCAGACCGTCCAGCTTTTCGCTGACGCCTACGAACTTGATGGGCACGCCCGTGACCTCGCGCATGGAGATGGCCGCGCCGCCGCGGGCGTCGCCGTCGATCTTGGTGAGGATGATGCCGGTCAGCCCCACTCGGTTGTGGAAGTCGGAGGCCACGCGCACCGCTTCCTGACCGGTCATGGCATCGGCCACCAAGAGCACCTCGTCCGGTTTGGAGAGGGCTTTGATCTTGACCAGTTCATCCATCATCGCATCGTCGATGGTGAGCCGGCCCGCGGTGTCGATGATGACCACGTCTCGGGCTTCGCGTCGGGCTTGCTTCAACGCCCGGTTGACGATGTCGGGCGGAGGCGGCTCGACCCCCTCGCTGTGCACGGGGATGTCCAGCTGCTCGCCCAGCACCTCGAGCTGTTTCACCGCGGCGGGGCGGTAGGTGTCGGCCGCGACCAGCAGGGGGCGCCGGCCTTGCTTGCGCAGACGCCGGGCCAGTTTGCCCGCGGTGGTCGTCTTGCCCGAGCCCTGAAGGCCCACCAGCATGATCACATGGGGAGGCGCGCCCGAAAGGGTCAACGGCGCGGCCTCGCCCAGGGTGTTGATCAGCTCTTCATGGACGATTTTGATGACCTGCTGCGCGGGCGAGAGGCTGTGCATCACGTCCGAACCCACCGCGCGCGCCTTCACCCGGGCGATGAATTCTTTCACCACCTTGTAGTTGACGTCGGCTTCCAGCAAGGCGAGTCGCACCTGCCGCAGCGCCCTGTCAACATCGGCCTCGGTGAGACGGCCTTTTTTGCCCAGGTTGTCGAATACGTCCTGGAGTTTATCGGAAAGATTGTCGAACACGATCCAGTGGGAAAGAACAAAGAATGCTGGGCGCGCTGATGCGCCAAAATGTAATTGTATGGATTTAAAGGGTTTTGGTCAAATCCCGCCCCGTATGAATTCCCCCCGACCAAAACCTCCTGCCCTTTTCAAACTCCTGACATCCAGGCCATCAGGGCCGACGCACAGGGGGACGCGTGCCCACGCGTTCGGGCGTGGGGGTGGGCGTGCGCGGCTTTGGCTTGACCCGACGGCCGCCCGGCGTGGGCGTGGGCGCGGCGCCCGAGCTTCCAGATGATTTTTTCACCACGATCTTCGAGGCATATCGTCGCCCGTTCTTCACGTAGGTGCGGGCCGTGGCCTGTCGTCCCACCGCGATCTTGCCCACGATCTTCGTCTCGCGGGTTAGATACACGCGATAGCGGCCAATCACGATCCACACCGTGCGACCGCGAGCCCGATAAACGCGCTGGATCTTGCCCCGAATCACCTTGCGGGACTGAATCTCGCCTCGCTTTCGGTCCGTTCCAGGCGCGACGCGCGTGCCCCGTGGCACAGGCGTGGCCGTGCCGACGTTGGGTTTGCGTTTGGGCGTGGCCTTGGGCGGTCGGGTGGGGGCAGGAGTGGCCGTAGGCGCCACAGTCTTCGTAGGCGGTCGCGTCGCCGTGGGTTCGGCGGTGGGCGGCGGCAGCGGGGCCAGCGTCGCCGTGTGAAGCTTGCGCGGTCGAGGTGGCGTCGCCGCAGGCCGCGAGGTGGGCTTAGGCGTGACCGGGGCTTTCTTTCGGGCCGCGGTGGGTTTTTTCGTGGGGCGTTTGGCGGGCTTGGCCCCGGTGGCGGGCTTCTTCGTGGGCGGAACTTTCACCACAGCCGGGGTGTCGGTGGGCAAGGATTGGATGACGTCGTCGGGCCCGACAGCCCTCGGCCCGGTGGTGGCCACCCGCCGGGTGGTGGCAGGCGTGGGGGTGCGCCCGGACGCCAGAGCGAGCGCCACCAAACTGTCATCCGGCTGCACCCGGATGACGACGCGCACTCGATCGCCTGGTTTCAAGGCGGCGGCCATCTCGGGAGTCATCGACACCATGAAAGCGCCGATCCGGCAAACATGCCCCTGACAACCCCACACCACGCCCTCATAGGGCACCTGCACGATGATGTCCCGATCCCGCGCGTATTGGATCTCTTCGGCCCGATGGTAGTTGATGGCGTCCTCCACAACGGCTCGTTTATCCTGCGGAACCAGATGCAGGGCCAGGTTCTCGGTGGTGCGCTTGACCGGATAGAAGGGGCTGCCGGGCATGGCCCCGGCGGAAGCGGAGACCGTCACCGCCATCAAGATGACCAGGGTGAGAACGACTACCAAGGCAGCCGGAGCCCAGGCCATGGCCGGGACCAGGGTCAGACGCCATCGCTCCCAGAAGGGAGCCTTTGGCGCGGGTTTTGCCTCGGGCATGGCCGCGGGCAGGGATTGCAGCACCCGCTCCCGGGCCCGCGCCAGGGCCGGAGCAGCGTCGGGCATGGGCGCCTGCCCCAGGGTTTGCAATTCCCGGGCCAGGAACAGCATCCCTTCCAAACCGTCCGCTCCGGCCTCGCCCGCGCCGAATCCCCCGGCGTCAAGGCTCTCCGGGGCCTCCAACATCTCCTGGAAGAGGTCTTGTA
>CAZDCN010000491.1:0-2752 GCA_964503945.1 uncultured Caldilineales bacterium | reverse complement strand
GCTTTCCCGATCATCCTCTTGCATCCCAGCTGGCAGCCTATCTCGCCGCCGAACCGGACGGATCCTCCGACGATTTCCTCGCCTATCAGGAATTTCTTTGGTTCAATCCCGACCTGCCCCACACCCCGCCCAACCATCTCGCACATTACGCCGCGGGCACCGGGACGCTCTTTCTCCGCTCCGACTGGCCCGATGGCGCTGTGGACGCCAACACCCGCGCCACTTACATCGGCTTTCAGGCGGGCGACTACTTTACTTACCATCAACATCTGGACCAAAACAGCATCACGCTGTTCAAATACAGCGACCTTTTGTTGGATAGCGGCGTGTACAGCGGTGATGGACTCAGCTATCATGATCGCAATTACTACATGCGCACCATCGCCCACAACACGCTCATCGTATATAACCCCAACGAAGATTTCTCTCACGTCCGGCCCGATGCCTCCTCCAACGACGGCGGTCAACGTTCCATGTATCCCGCCACACGCGCCCCCGAGACCATCGAATACTACGATCAACACATCACCCAATATGATGTGGCTGACATGCTGCGCTATGAAGATGCCGCTCAATACGCCTACGCGCTCGGGGACGCTACCAAAGCCTATAACAATCCCGACTACAATCAAGCTATGGATGGACTCAGCGGCAATACGGCCAAGGTCAGCCGATTCCAACGCGAGATGCTCTACCTGCGGCCTGTGAACGGCGATAGCGTAAACCGAGATTATGTGGTGCTATACGACCGGGTGGGGGTCACCGATCCCGCCTACAGCGGTGCAAACACCAAGCTCCTCTTCCACACCTTGGCCGAGCCCACGATTAACGGCTCCTCGGATGTCATTTCCTCCGGCGAGACCTTGTATAGCGGCGGAGATGAGGCCACCGTCGTCAATGGCGATGGCAAACTCGTCATGCAATTCCTGTTGCCTGAGACGGTGAATTTACGCAAGGTGGGCGGTCGGGGCGAGAAAGCTTTCTGGGTGTTCGATGCCAACTACGATTGGCAGTGGAGCGCCAGCGAGCCCCAACCTCGCCCCACCAATGACTTCGAAGACGCTCCCTATGGTGAATGGCGCATCGAGCTGGAGCCTGCGGATTTGGGCTTGGCGCACAACTTTCTCACAGTGTTGCATCCGATGAGCAGCACCGTCGACACCCTGCCCGCGACCACGGTCATCCAGGATTCGGGCCTGGCGGGCGTGCACATTGCGGACCCCGTTCTGGGGCGCGTCGCGCTTTTTTCGGCTCAGGCCGATGGTTCATCTCCTGCTGAAACCCTCGCTTATGCATATCCTTCCACTTCCGAGACCCTGAACATTCTGGTTGACCTCACGCCCGGCGCCCGTTATGACCTTCTGGCCACTCGCGACAATGGCCAAACCTCCGTCACCCTCACTCCTTCTGGCTCGGGCGCCCACCAGGTGAATGACCAGGGCGTCCTCAGTTTCACCGTCACCCCGTCGGAGCTTTATTTGCCAGTCATCATCTCCGCTTTCACTTCCAACACGGTTCGCCTAAGCTGGCCCGACGACCCCGATTTCAGCAGTTACGTTATCTGGCGAGATGCAGAGCCCTACGTCGAGCCTGCCGCCATCGCTCACGCCACCGTTATCCCGCCACCCAACTATTACGACGATGTCGGTGCGTTGGGCAATTTCGCGACCAACTAGTTCTATCGGGTGGAGAGAACGCTGACCTCGGGCGGCTCTCTGTATTCCAACCATCAAGGCGCGTTCAACTTCCCTCTAACGCCCGGCGCTCCATGATGAATGGGCCTGCTGCAACGGCTATTTTCGAAACAACTTTTTCACAACCTTGGCGTATGTGGAGAAAAGACGCACATGTCCGCCGCTTAGCCGTCCTTCGATGTGGGCTGCGGCCAGACTTTGGCGGAAGCTCTCGGCATCGTGAAAGGGGGGCATGATCATAACGGCCGCGCCGATCTCACGAGCCGCGTGCGCGTCGCTGCCTGCTGTCATGAGTTTGCCGTGGGCCCGGGCGATAGCTCGCGCGCGGTCGTTATCCCCCTGGCGCAGGCAGCGGGCGTTCAACACTTCCAGCGCATCCACCTGGTCGATGACCCGCATCAAGGCTTCTTCCCCCAGGGCGGAGCCCATGCGCAGGCTGTCCAGGGGATGGGGGACGCCGATGACCGCGCCCTGAGCCCGCAGCCGGGCGATGGTCTCCTCCAGCGACAGCCCGCGCGGGATTTCTTCGGTCATGAACCAGCCGATGAGCTCTCCCTCCGCGGTTTTGATTTCCTCGCCCGGAATGACCAGGTCGGGCGCGAGGGCCTGCACCGCGGCCACGCCCGCCATGGTGTTGTGGTCGGTGATGGCGATGCGGTCGACGCCTTTCTCCCGGCAGGCGCGTACGATGGCCTCCGGCTTCGTCAGGGAATCGAAGGAAGCCTGGGTGTGGCAATGGAGCTCCACGCGCCAGAATTCGTCGAATTGAGTTGCACTTTTCACTTTTCTGATAACTTTTCACTTCCGAAACAGGGGAAGGGGACCGCGACGCCCCTCCCCCATCCTAATTCTAAACGCTTGTTTCAGGCAATCTGCGGCAGGTTGGCCAGGGCTTTTTCGATCTCTTCTTCGCTCAGCTCGTAGTCCTCAAGCTGGCCCGCGAGATAGGCGTCATAGGCGCTCATATCGAAATTGCCGTGGCCGCTGAGGTTGAAGACGATGACCTTCTCCTCGCCCGCCTCGCGCGCGGCGATGGCCTCGTCGATGGCCGCGCGCAC
>CAZDCN010000490.1:0-2753 GCA_964503945.1 uncultured Caldilineales bacterium | reverse complement strand
TTCCTCGGGCGGACTCCGTTACGTGCAGGCGATGGGGCTCATGGTGGAAGGCAAGGCGCAGGTTTCTATGAATTTGCTGGATTACACCAAGACGCCCGTGTTTCGCGTGACCGAACTGGTGCGCCGCGAAGCTGCGCGCTACGGCGTCGGCATTCAGAGCGCGGAATTGGTGGGGTTGATTCCCCAGCAGGCGCTCATCGACGCGGCGCAGTGGTACCTCCAGCTCGATAATCTCACCCCCGAGGGCATCCTCGAAAATCACCTTGAGGAATAGACACGCTTCATGGAATATCTCGTTGACGGCCACAATCTCATCGGCGCGGGCGTCATTCCCGGCATTGATATCGACCAGGAGGATGATGAAGCGCGTCTGATGATGTGGTTGCGCGCGCGTCAGCCTAATCTGCGGGCGAAGATCACGGTGGTTTTCGATGGCGGCGTTCCGGGCGGGACTTCGCTGGCGTTGTCGGGCGGAGGTGTGACCGCGGTGTTCGCGGCCCGGTATCGCAGCAAGGCCGACCCGGTCATCATCAACCGGGTGAGCAAAGCCAGGAACCCGGCCAACATCACCGTCGTGACCAATGATGCGGATGTGCGCCGGGCCGTCCGGGCGCTGGGGGCACAGGTGATGCGGGCGGAGGAATTCGTGGCCAGGATGAGACGACATCCTCGTCCTCCGGCTTCCTCCGCCCGCCGCGGCTCCTCCAAAATCGAGCCCAAGTTGCCCAAGCAGGAGGTAGAGGAATGGCTGCGGATATTCGGGGCTGCAGATGAGGAGGAGGCGTGAGCCATTCTCACGCGGTTTGGTGTATAATCCAGGCATGGCCAAAGAAAGTCCTCTCACCCGGCGAGAGACCGAGATCCTGGGTCTCATCGCCCAGGGCATGAGCAACGACGAGATCGCCCAGCAGTTGCACATCAGCACGAATACGGTCAAGGTGCATGTGCGCAACATTTTTGAAAAGATGGGCGTGCAGTCGCGCACGGAAGCCTCCATCGAGGGGGTGAAGCGTGGCTGGGTGGAGGTGCCGGGCCTGTCCACGGAGAAGGAAAAGCCCCAACCTCCTGTGTGGGAGCCTCTGAAGACAGGATTATCGCCCTGGTGGTGGGCGGTTTTGGCCGCGATTTTTGTCGTGGCGTTGACGATGGCTTTTTGGCCAACTCAGACATTTTACGCTTCCACGGACGCGCCCCCGTTTACGACGGATATCGCCCTGCCTGTGAGTGCGCCGTCACCGCGAGTGGATACGCCCCGCTGGTCTTTGCTCTCGCCCATGCCCACAGCCCGCAGCCGAGCGGCTTCTGCACTTCTGTCCGATGGCTGGCATATCGTGGGGGGCGAGAACAGGAGTGGGGATCTGGATGTGCATGAGGTGTACAATCCCGCCTGGGATCAATGGATCACAACCACGCCGCGGCCTGTGGCTGCCCGGGGGGCCGGAGCTGCGGGCATCGATGGGATGTTGTATGTGGCGGGAGGATGCCATCGCGCGTCGGCGCTGAATCGGATGGATGTGTTCGACACAGAGACGGGCGCATGGCAGGTGGCCGCGCCTTTGCCCGAGCCATTGTGCGGCCTGGCCCTGGTAGCCTGGGGATCGAAGTTGTACGCGTTCGGCGGGTGGAATGGCGCTCAGGTTCAAGATGGAGTTTACGCGTTCGATTCGGAAACAGGCAGCTGGAGCCAGGCGGCGATACTGCCCGCGCCCAGGGCTTTTATGGGCTCTGTGGTGGTGGGTGACGCTATCTATCTTTTCGGCGGGGATGATGGCGAGGAGCAGCGGGCAGAAGTCTGGACTTATTATCCCGATAAGGACGCGTGGGACGAGACTTCTTCCCTGCCCAGGCCCGGGAGCGGGTTATCCGTGGCCGCGGACGCTGGTTCTATCTACATCATCAGTGGCGGCGAAGGCGAGGATGATTATCCCCGTGAACGCTTCGATCTCACCACCCAAAGCTGGTCCACTTTGGACGCGCCCCGCCGGGGCCCTTGGCACCACGCGTCCGCGGCCATGATCGGGCCGAATCTGCACATCGTCGGCGGCTGGGGTGGGGACTATCTTGCCATTCACGAAGTTTATCAGGCGTCTCATCTTCTCTTCTTGCCGGCTCAAGGCGTACAATAGCGCATGCCCGAAGCTGGCGGCATATCGCGATGGGGAAAAACCAGGTAATCGTCTAGCTCTTCTAACATCGATGATTGCCACGAAGCATTCGAGGGGTATGCAGTTTTCCCGTATGGGTTAGGGATAGTGATTCGTCATATAAGAGGTTGTTGCTGTCAAAAGTTATCAGGAAAAAATAAGTCGGGGGACGCAATTAAAATAATTGCTATCAATTTTTTCAATTTATAAATCAAAATTTCAGCAGGCAACGCCAATTTCTCTTAATGGTATGAAATAATAGTACTAGATGTCTCGTACATCGTTCGTTTTCTATCGTTACCTTTTTTGCATCACTTTTCTAAAGGAGGAATTCCATGAAAATGCAAGTTGTCCGCCACATTGGTAAAATCGCTGTTGTTCTCGTATTCGCGTTTCTTTTCTTGGGTTTAGTTGGAATGGCTATTACCCCCAACGGCGAACTGGACGGCGACTACATCGGCTCGGCCCCGGCCATCACGCCCGACGGCGAACTGGATGGCGATTACATCGGCTCGGCCCCGGCCATCACGCCCGACGGCGAACTGGATGGCGATTACATCGGCTCCGCCCCGGCCATCACGCCCGACGGTGAACTGGATGGCGATTACA
>CAZDCN010000489.1:0-2757 GCA_964503945.1 uncultured Caldilineales bacterium | reverse complement strand
CACCTGCGACCTGCAACCTGCCACTTGCCAGCATTTTCATCAAGGCTTTGGCGGCCACGTTGGCCGAGGTTGCCGGTGACGAAAACGTGATGCACAAAACGTGATGGCCTCTCGCACCACGCATCATGATTGACAACAATTATGCCCCAATGCCTGATCCATGCCAAAAATATCAGACGGGAATAGCGGGATTTGGGTGAATCTCGCGGGATATGGTATATTACGGCTGTCTGGCGCACCCCTTCCATGATCCTCGTGCGTCGAAAGTGTAGCGTGACAATGACGTTTCGCTTAGTGCCCAATTTCTGCATGCGAATTGCATATCCCGCCCCTTGGACATGCCACGGCGGCATGCTTCCAGAGGTGACGCGCACCCTGCCTTCGGTGGATTCGAGGCGGGTGTTTTCGCGTGGGCGAAGCGTGAACATAGCGCCTTCTCTCGTCGAATCGAAAGCCTGTCGGCCCGGGCCTGGGTAAGGTCCTGTCGGCAGGTTTTCTTTTCCCAAATAGTTTTTCAACCCCCATCCATTGTGTCAAAGGAGACAAACAACATGGACGCTTTTCTGGAATACGTGCAAGCCCGGGACCCCAACCAGCCCGAGTTTTTCGAAGCGGTGATGGAGGTGTACGAGTCCATCAAACCGGCGCTGGAACGCCATCCCGAATATCGTCAGGCCAAGCTCCTGGAACGCATTGTGGAGCCCGAGCGCGTGGTCATGTTCCGCGTCCCCTGGATGGATGATGCGGGCGAGATCCATGTGAACCGCGGCTTCCGCATCGAAATGAACAGCGCCATCGGCCCCTACAAGGGCGGTCTGCGCTTCCATCCTTCTGTCAACCTCAGCATTCTCAAGTTCCTGGCCTTCGAGCAGGTGTTCAAGAACGCGCTGACCACCCTGCCCATGGGCGGCGGCAAGGGCGGCTCCGATTTCGATCCCAAGGGTAAGTCGGACAATGAGGTTATGCGCTTCTGCCAGAGCTTCATGCTGGAGCTCTATCGTCACATCGGCCCCAACACCGACGTGCCCGCGGGCGACATCGGCGTGGGCGGCCGGGAGATCGGCTTCCTCTTCGGCATGTACAAGAAGATCATGAACGAGTTCACCGGCGTGCTCACCGGCAAGGGCCTGAACTGGGGCGGCAGCCTCATCCGGCCCGAGGCCACGGGCTACGGCGCGGTGTATTTCGCGGCCGAGATGCTGAAGACCCGAAACATGACCCTGGAGGGCAAGGTGGCGCTGGTTTCCGGCGCGGGCAATGTGGCGCAATACACCACGGAAAAACTGTTGGACTTCGGGGCCAAGGTGGTCACCCTGTCCGATTCCAACGGCTACATCTATGATGAAGAGGGCATCGACCGGGAGAAGCTGGATTTCGTCATGTGGTTGAAGAATGTGAAGCGGGGTCGCATCCGCGAGTATGTGGAGAAGTATCCCAACGCGGTGTACACGCCCGTGGATCCCAGCCTGGATTACAACCCCTTGTGGAATCACAAGGCGGATATGGCCTTCCCCAGCGCCACGCAAAACGAGATCAACGGCAAGGACGCCCAGCATCTCGTGGACAATGGCGTCTTCCTGGTAGCCGAAGGCGCGAACATGCCCTCGACGCCCGAGGCCATTGAAATCTACAAGCAGCACAACATCCTCTATGGCCCGGCCAAGGCCGCTAACGCCGGCGGTGTGGCCGTCTCGGGCCTGGAGATGTCGCAGAACAGCATTCGCCTGCAGTGGACTCGGGAGGAAGTGGACCGCAAGCTCCATGAGATCATGAAGGCCATCCACCGTCAGGCCTGGGAGACCGCGGAGGCTTATGGCGTTCCCGGCGACCTGCAGGTGGGCGCGAATATCGCCGGTTTCGTCAAAGTGGCGGACGCCATGCTGGACCAGGGCCTGGTCTAAAACCCTTTCAACCCCGCACGCAAGCCCCCGTCCCTCGGGATGGGGGCTTTTTTGATCTCGCGACAGCGCCCCGCCGGGAATGTCAGGCGTCCTGTTTTTTCTGCATGCCGCGATAGATGGCCTGGCGCAGTTCGACGGCCAGTTCATCGGCATGGGGCAAGTTTAACGCCCGGGCGCGGGCGATGACGCTTTCCACATCATAGGGCAGGCGCACCAGTTCCATGCCGAAAGGCGCGTTCCAATCCTCGCCATCCCACGCGCCCTCCAGCAATACATAGGTGGCCCGAGGCTCATCCAGCGAATTGCCCACGCTGCCCGCGTTGAACAGGGTTTTGTTCTTGGGCGTGAAGAAGGGCAGGATGAAGGCGTGGTGGATGTCGCCATAGCCGACCACATCGGGCTGAGGATGCTCGAAGCCGGTGAGTTCGGTGTTGTCGAACATGGCCAGCAGGGTCTCGTGGTCGCTATGGGGGAAGACGCGATGCCACACGCCCTGGGCCGAAGCGTGAAAGAGGCGGATGCGGCGGCCGCTGAGCCGAAAGTCGACGCTCAGGGGCAGGCGCTTCAGCCAGGCGATGCGGTCGGGCCCCAGGCGTCGTTGATGCCAGCGAATGCTTTCGCTGACGGGTTCCGGCCGCGTCAGCAAGTCATCCCAATTGCCGAAGAGGTTCACATCGCACGCGTCCCGGCACAGGTCGATGACTTCGGGCCCGTCCGGGCCTTTGCCGGCCAGGTCCCCCAGATTGTAAATGCGATCTACGCCCCGGCTGCGGATGTCATCCAGCACCGCTTCCAACGCGACCAGATTGCCGTGGATGTCGGAGATGACGGCGATGCGGATCCGCGCGTTCAAGAG
>CAZDCN010000488.1:0-2759 GCA_964503945.1 uncultured Caldilineales bacterium | reverse complement strand
GGGAACGTTGATAACGCAGATGCTTCGCAACGCGGATTTCCGCAGATCATTTTATAGAAGAATACAAATGAGGGTCAGGTTGGCAGTGGCTGGTTGCAGGCGCCAGGTCGCATACGCCATGTTTTGACAGAAATCCCCCATCCCGTTATACTGGTTTTATGTTAGACAACCATCCCGCTTTGGAAAAAGAACTTCTCGAAACCATCAAACGTCTGGATGAACGTCGCGTAGCACAGGTGCTCGATTTCGCGCGCTGGTTGCAGACCCAAAGCCGCGAGGATGATCCATCCATCGAGGAAGAGCAAGCTTGGGAAGCATTCTATCGGGCGCATCAGGAGGATTTCCGGGCCATGGCGGGGGAGGCGTTGCAGGAACTCGATGCGGGCGAAACATTGGAGATAACTATCGAAGAAGGCCGTATTCACGCCGATTGACGCCGCCAGACAATGAAGTCACGGGCCACGCGCCGATTTTGGAAGCTTTACCGCTCCCTACCTGCCGATATTCGGTCCGCGGCGGATAAAGCGTATGTCCTTTGGGCAACGAATCCACAGCATCCTGGCCTGCGTTTCAAGCGCGTGGATCCATCCGAACCCATCTATTCCATCCGAATTACGCGAAACTATCGGGCGTTGGGCATCTTGCGGGATGACGTCATTGTCTGGTTTTGGATAGGTCCGCACGGGGAATATGACCAAAAACTTCGTTAAATCCCCCTCCATCCATGCATCCCCCACCATGAATCGCCACTGAATCGCCATCGAATCGCTATGAACTTCCGTCCAACGACACCCTCGTTGGAAACTCTACTCAAATAACATTCCAAATACAACCCATCATGCCAAAAAACACCCTCAAATTCATCCCCCTCGGCGGCCTGGGCGAAATCGGCCGCAACATGAACGTCTTCGAATATGGCAAGAACATCCTCATCGTGGATGCGGGCGTCATGTTCCCCGAACAGGACATGCTCGGCGTGGACCTGGTCATCCCCAATTTCGATTATCTGCGGGACAAGAAGGACTGGATCCGCGGCATCGTCATCACCCACGGCCACGAAGACCACACGGGCGCGCTGCCCTTCCTGCTGGAAGAAATCCAGGCGCCCATCTATTCCACCCCCCTGGTGCTGGCCCTGGTGGAGCGCAAACTCAAGGAATACTTCGGCCGCGGCTATAAGCCCGATCTGCACGAGATGACGCCCGGCGATCCGGTGCGTCTGGGCCCCTTCACCGTGCACAGCGTCTTCCTCAGCCACTCCATCCCCGACAGCATGGCCCTGGCCATCGACACCCCCGCGGGCCGGCTCATCCACAGCGGCGATTTCAAGATCGACCTCACCCCGGCCGCGGGCGAAGGCCCCGACCTGGCCCGCCTGGCCGCGCTGGCCGAACCGGGCGTGCTGGCCCTGTTCGCAGACTCCACGGGGGCGGAGCGGGCGGGCTTCACCCCATCGGAAAAGACCCTGGAGCCGGTGTTCGACCAGATCATGCGGGAAGCGCCGGGCCGGGTGCTGGTGGCGTCCTTCGCCTCTCAGCTCCAGCGGTTGCAGATGATCATCGACATCTCCCATCGCCACGGGCGCAAGATTGCCATCGCCGGCCGCTCCATGGTGCAGAATTTCGAGACGGCCCGGCGGTTGGGCTACCTGAAGGTGCCCAAGGGCGTCTATGTGAAGCTGGAGACCGCGCGCAAGCTGCCCCCCAAACAGGTCACCATCATGATCACCGGCAGCCAGGGCCAGCCCGAGGCCGCGCTGGCCCGCATCGCCACCGACCGCCACCGCGACATCCAACTGCGCCAGGAGGACACGGTGGTCATCTCCGCCTCCCCCATCCCCGGCAATGAGGAGCTGGTGGCCAAGATGATCAACCAGCTTGTGGCCAAGGGCGCGGAGGTCATCTACCCGCCCCTGGCCCACGTCCACGTCTCGGGCCACGCCAGCCAGGAGGAAATGAAACTCCTGCTTTCCCTGGTCCACCCCAAATACTTCATCCCCGTCCATGGCGAACTCCGCCATCTGCACCTGCACGCCCGCCTGGCCGAGGGCATGGGCATCCCCAAAGACCGCATCTTCCAGATCAGGAATGGGGATGTGCTGGAGATCGCGCCTGAGGGCTGCCGGGTGACGGAGCATGTTCCCAGCAGCTACATCTTCGTGGATGGCAGCGGCGTGGGCGATGTGGGGCCCAAGGTGCTGCACGAGCGGGACGCGCTGGCTCGCAGCGGTTTCGTGGTCGCCATCATCCCTCTGCGCAAGGGCGCGCGCGAACTCGCGGGCAAGCCCCAACTGGTCACCCGCGGCGTCATCTACACCGTGGAGGCGGAAGACATGATGTTGAAAGCCCAGGACCTGCTGGAAAAAACCATCAAGAAAAACAAGAACAAGAAGCGGCAGGCCATGCTGGTGGCGGTGCAACAAGCCCTGAGCCGGTACTTCTACCAGACGACCCGCCGCAATCCGGTCATCGTGCCTGTGGTGCAGGAATGCTAGGTTTCCACCGCGAAGGCGAGCTTGATGGTGGTCTTATACTCGACGATCTTGCCATTCTCGACCTTCGCGGTCATGCTGACGACCTCGATGCCCGAGATGCCGTGGAGGGTGCGGGCCGCGGTCTTCACCGCGTTCTGGGCCGCATCCTCCCAGCCCTTGTCGGATTTCCCGACCAGTTCGATAACCTTGGCGACGTTTGACATGGTAAACCTCCTGCTTCGTAAATAGACGTTGGCGTCGTTTGCGGAGACCTTCTCATAGCCAG
>CAZDCN010000487.1:0-2761 GCA_964503945.1 uncultured Caldilineales bacterium | reverse complement strand
TCGCGGTCCCCTGGGGAGAGAAGGCGACGCGCTGCATCCAACTCCTCGGGCGTGTTCACGTTGATCAACGCCCTCGGGTCGGGCGAGACCCGACGCAGCGTTCTTTCATCCACGCGGCGCACCCGCACCTGAGGGTGGAAGGCGATGAGGCGCCGCTGGCCGCGGGCGATGGCGGCTTCCATGGGGGGTAGGCAGGTCGCCCGGCGATAGACCGCGCAAAGGGGGTGCAGCCGCCCCTCGGCCTCGGGGATGACCACGTCGTAGCCTGGGGCCAGGGAAAGCAACAGGCCCAGAAATTGGGGCGTGAGGAAGGGCATGTCCACCGCCACCGCAATGGCCAGCTCGCCCAAGGCCGCGCTCAGGCCCGAATAGAGTCCCATCAACGGGCCATGCCCCGGCTGGATGTCGGGAACGATGGGGAGATCGAGGAAGCGATAGGGCGCGGGATCGTTGGCGACGATGATAAGCTCGTCGCTGACGGGGCGAAGCGCAGCAGCCACCCGGGCCGCCAGGGGTTCGCCCTCCAGCTCCAACAGCGCCTTGTTGCGCCCCATGCGACGGCTGGCTCCCCCCGCCAGGATCAGACCGGTGACCGCGTGCGTCATGAAAGCCCTCCAAACCAAAACACCGAGCGGGCTAACCCGGCTCGGTGTTCGGCAAGGCCATAGGTGCGTGAATTATTCCGCGCCCTGCTCCTTGAGAAGAGCGACAGCTTCGCCCACAGTCTGGATTTTCATGGCGTCTTCGTCAGAGATCTCGCCGCCAAACTCCTCCTCGAACGCCATCATCAGCTCCACCAGATCCAGGCTGTCAGCTTCGAGGTCCTCGCGGAAGCGGGAGTCCATGGTGACCTCTTCCGGTTCCACGCCAAGTTGATCCACAATGATCTCGATCACGCGTTGTTCGATGGTGCCTTCTGCAGTAGTCATGAAACATTCCTCCAGATAAGATTGGGTAAGCGTTGTCGTCATAATGGCTTCAAAAGCGGACGCATTTTAGCACGTCCAGGCATTCTTGCAAAATCGCGCGGGATTTGCGCGAGCATATCGAAATGCTCATTTACCGATAACCCGCTTGAAGGGAATCCGTCGCGCTCTCGGGCAAAGAAATCTGCAAAATGATCCTTTTGGGCCATGTTCATCGTTGGGAATGGGAGCTATACTGGTGGGCGTAGATGCAGATGCGTCGATAACCAGTTTATTTTCAGAAAGGAGTTTTTCTTATGGCAACCCCCAAAGATGTCATGAAGCTGATCAAAGAAAACGATCTCAAGATCGTCGACGTGAAATTCACCGACCTGTTCGGGCAATGGCAGCATTTCTCCATGCCCATCGAGGCGTTCAGCCCCGAACTTGCCTTCGAAGAAGGCATGGGCTTCGACGGCTCTTCCATCCGCGGCTTTCAGAGCATCGAAAACAGCGACATGATCCTGCTGGCCGACCCCAACACGGCCATTGTGGACCCGGTGGCGGAGATGCCCACCCTCAGCCTCACCTGTGACGTCTATGACCCCATCACCCGGGAACCCTACAGCCGCGACCCCCGGTATGTGGCCCGCAAGGCGGTGGAATACATGCGCTCCACCGGCATCGCGGATACGGCCTATTTTGGGCCCGAAGCTGAGTTTTTCGTCTTTGATCAGGTCATGTATTCCGCGGGCGAATACTCCTCAGCCTATCAGATCGACAGCGTGGAGGGCCCGTGGAACAATGGCATCTTCGGCTTCGGCCATTCCATCCCCCACAAGCGGGGCTATTTCCCCGTTCCCCCGCTGGACACCCTGCAGGACCTGCGTTCGCAGATGGTGCGCACCCTCATCGCCGCAGGCATCGATGTGGAAGTCCACCACCATGAAGTGGGCACCGCAGGCCAGTGTGAGATCGACATGCGCTTCGACGAGCTGGTGACCATGGCGGATAACGTCCAGCTCTACAAATACATCGTCAAAAATGTGGCCCGTAAGGCGGGCAAGACCGTCACCTTCATGCCCAAGCCCATCTACGCGGACAACGGCTCAGGCATGCACACCCATCAGAGCCTGTGGAAGGATGGAAAACCGCTTTTCGCCGGGGATGGCTACGCAGGCTTGAGCCAGATCGCCTTGTGGTACATCGGCGGCATCCTCAAGCACATCAACGCCCTCCTGGCCCTGGTCGCGCCCACCACGAATTCCTATCGCCGGCTGGTGCCCGGCTACGAAGCCCCGGTGGTCATCGCCTACTCGGCCCGCAACCGCTCCGCGGCTTGCCGCATCCCCATGTACTCCCAATCGCCCAAAGCCAAGCGAGTCGAATTCCGCAGCCCCGACCCCACGGCCAACCCCTATCTCGCGTTCGCGGCCATGCTCATGGCGGGCCTGGACGGCATCGAAAACCAGATCGACCCGGGCGATCCCGCCGAAGTCGATCTCTTCGAAGAGGAAAACATCGACCAAGTGGAGCTCACAGTGGCCAAACTCAACGAGGCCCTGGAGGCTCTGGAAAAGGATCACGACTTCCTCACCAAGGGCGGCGTCTTCACCGAAGACCTGCTGGAGGCCTACATCGAATACAAATACGAGGAGGAGGTGGGTCCGGTGAGCCTGCGGCCTCATCCCTACGAATTCCTCCTCTACTACAACGCCTGATCCCCTGGCATCGCCTGCAAAAACGCCCGGTCTCTCCGCCGGGCGTTTTTCATCATTGTGATACGGGTGCGTCCTAAACGAGTTGGAAGCGTCCATGCATCGACACCCGGCGATGAATCGCCGGGCTACAAAACA
>CAZDCN010000486.1:2318-2778 GCA_964503945.1 uncultured Caldilineales bacterium | reverse complement strand
CACATGGCTGAAGCGCTCCACCGCCATCAGGGTGGGGACCTGCACCGTGCCATACTTGCACACCCGGCCCAGGTCATTGCGGGCCAGATCCACCAGCATGATGTGCTCGGCCCGCTCCTTGGGGTCGGCCAGCAGCTCATCGGCCAGACGGGCGTCCTCCTCGGGCGTGGCCCCGCGCCAACGGGTGCCGGCGATGGGGTGCACCTGAGCCACGCCGTGCTCCAATCGCACGTGCATCTCGGGGCTGGCTCCGATGAGCCGCAGGTCGTCGGGCAGGTCCAGGAAGAACATGTAGGGGCTGGGGTTGGTCATGCGCAGGGCCCGGTAGATGGCGAAGGGATCGGCCCGGGTGGGTTTGCTCAGGCGCTGACTGAGCACCACCTGGAAGATATCCCCGGCCACGATGTGCTCCTTGGCCCGCCGCACCATGGCTTCGTACTCGGCCTGGCTTTTGTTGGAG
>CAZDCN010000486.1:0-2308 GCA_964503945.1 uncultured Caldilineales bacterium | reverse complement strand
GGGGTTGGGCCAGCTGGGCCACGATGTGCTCGATGCGGGCCACTGCGTCCGCATACGCGGCGGTGATGTCCCTCTCCAGCCGGGCGTTGGCCAGGACGATGAGCCGATGTTTGACGTGGTCGAAGATGACCAGGTTGTCCGCCAGCAGGAAGACCGCGTCGGGCAGGCCCAGATCGTCCTGGGCTGTGGCGGGCAGGCGCTCGAAGTGGCGCACGATGTCGTAGCCCCAGTAGCCCACCGCGCCGCCGGTGAACGCGGGCAGGTCGGGCAGGGGGATGGGGCGCCGCTGGTGGAGGAGCTCGGAGAGCGCGTTCAGGGGATCGGGCCGTTGCACCTCCTCCAGCACGGCGCCGCCGGCCGCGGCCACAGTGACCCGCGCCCCGCGCAGGGTCAGGGTGATGGGAGGATCCACGCCGATGAAGGAATAGCGCCCCAGTTGCTCGCCCTTCTCCACCGACTCCAGCAGGAAGGAGGTTTTGCCGGGCTGGCGCAGTTTGAGATAGACGGAGACGGGGGTTTCCAGGTCTGCGGGGAGAACCCGGTAGATGGGGATGAGGTTGCCCTGGGGGGCGAGTTGGCGGACGGAATCGAGGGAGGGATGGTACATAATGGAATTGACAGAGATTGGGATTGGGATTAGGATTAGGATTGGAGATGACGTCTAGGGACGTTGCATGCAAGCTATGTTGCCGTTTTGGCGCAAATCGACCTTAAACCATGGAGATTAACGTATGACCTCGCTTCGAAATCGGATTCTGAACCTTTTGGATCAATTGAGCGATGAGCAATTGGCCCAGTTGGTTGAAGCGTTAGAGGCAAAGGCGGAAGAAAACCCATCCATTCAATTGAGGGAATCCGGGCCTGTTTATGTGGTCAACGACGCAATTTCGCGCATGAAAAAGCAGCAAAAGGTTGGCGATATGACGGTGGAGGCGTTGGAGGAGATGATTATCAATGCGGTGGTTACGGCACTTCTCGATTTTGGCCCCTGGGATCCTGATGAGGGTTTGGAGCTTCGGAAGGAATTTGTGGAAGAGCTCGAACAGGCGCGGGCTGAAATCGAACGAGGGGACGTGCTTTCCCTGGAGGAAGTTATCGACGAGTTGGGCCTGGATATCTGAATCAGGGTGAAGGATGTTTAGCGTTGTTCTTTCCAGGACTGCGGCGAATAAGCTCAGAAAGATGGATCGGGGGGTTGCATTACGCCTGCTAAAGCGGCTGAAACGGTTGGCTGAGCAAATGCCCGAGGCTTCGTTGGAGCCGCTCAAGGGTGATTGGAAGGGCTCATATAAGCTGCGAGTCGGTGATTACCGCATCATCTTTCAAGTGGATTGGGAGAATCAACAGATTGTGGTGGAGGATATCGATCATCGGAGCCGAATTTACAAGCGCCGATAAAGCAAAAATCCCCCACGCCCGGACGGGCATGAGGGACGAATGGTTGCATCCGCGGTGCCACCCTCGTTAGACGGGCGACGGGCATGGAAAAGCCCACCGTGAGCACGATGGGCTGATGGCCGCGCCAGTCTCACTCTGCGGATACGGTCTGTTCACCATGCTACGGCGATAGCCCGCTGATGCCAGGGATAACCTGCAAGCCAGGTTGGTGGGGTGAACTGATTTCGTACTGCGTATTTCGTATTGCGCAATGGCTTTACGTCTTACGGGTTACGCAGTGGGACGCTCGCAGCCTCGGCCAACGTTGTCGTCAAGATCGTTCTGCAACTGCCGCCGATTCTCCGAACAGACGATATCCAGCGCCCTGATAACGGTGGCGTCTCCGGGTCAGCCTACTGGCCCGATGGGCGTTCGGTGACCGGCTCCCCGGCCCATTCCTCGCCCGCGCTGATAGCGGCTTTCCAGCCACCGCCGCCTCTCTGGATCCCGCTTTGGCGAGTACTCTTCCGGTTCGCTGCCTTTGATGGCGTATGGGGTTGTGGCTGTTAGGATAGCAGATGACGGGATGGATGTCAAGAGCCGTTGCGACGTTGCTTCGAAAATAACCCACGGATAGGGAGCATCACAGATAGAAGACACAAATAGAGGAAACACAAATGAAAGTCAGGTTTGCAGGTGGCAGGTCAACTGTTCTGGAAATAAACATTGGCGTTGCTTGCGAAAAGGCTTTGGCAACAACGTTGGCCGAGTCAACGAGGGACGTATTGCGTATTTCGTATTGCGTAAAACCTAAGCGCGATACGCATTACGCAATACGCACCCTTTTCATCGCTATCGGCGGGCGGCAGCCCGTGACGCCTGCTTCGTAAATAGGCCTCTCTCACGTCACCCTGAGGGAGCGTAGCGACCG
>CAZDCN010000485.1:0-2786 GCA_964503945.1 uncultured Caldilineales bacterium | reverse complement strand
AAATAGACGTTGGCGTCGTTTGCGGAGACCTTCTCATAGCCAGCGTTGGCCGAGCGTTCAACGACGTCATGCGTAAAACGTAAAACGTGATGGCCTTACGCATTACGCATTACGCATTACGCATGACGAAATTGGCCGTCCGCGCCTAAGGCGAGATATCCCGAACCCCGGGCTCCGGACTCCGGACGACCATTATCTTCATCCGTATCCGCGGGCCGCTTCCCAGGCCTGCATATCCCACACCGCCTTTCACTCCCCCTACAGCAATCATGGATGCAACCTACACCCACCAACGTTCTGATCACTTTGGCGTGCCCGACGAACCCCGCCCCGTAGTCATGATCCTCTCCGGCCCCTCGGGCGTGGGCAAGGATTCCGCGCTGGATGCGCTGGAGAAGCTGGGCGTGAATTTCCATCGCGTGGTCACTGCCACCACGCGCCCCCCTCGCCCAGGCGAAGTGGACGGCGTGGATTATCACTTTGTGAGCATGACGCGCTTCGCGGAGATGATCGAAAACGACGAGCTCCTTGAATACGCCATCGTGTACGGCGATTACAAGGGCGTGCCCAAAAGCGAGATCATCGAGCCGCTGAAACAGGGTGTCGATGTGATCATGCGGGTGGATGTGCAGGGCGCGGAGACCATGGCCCGCAAACTGCCGGGTGCGGTCACCGTCTTTTTAACCACCTCCAGCGAGGAGGAGCTGATCCAGCGGCTGCGGGAGCGCAAGACCGATTCCGAAGAACAGATCGCGATCCGCATCGCCTACGCTCGCAAAGAGCTGGAAATGCTGCCCCAATTCCAATACGCGGTGGTCAACCGCCACGACAAGTTGGAGGAGACCGCCCGGGTGCTGTGGGCCATCCTCACCGCCACCCGCGCCCGCACCGATTACAAGCGGGTGGAGATTGAGGACTGTTGATCAAACCATCGGACTACTCGTTCTCCGCCTGGAGGTCGCTGCGCATACGTTCCAACAATTGCAGCAAAAAGGGTAAATCCTCTTGCACAGTTAGCCATACCACAAACGTATCTACGCCAAAGTATGCGTGAATGAGTTTATTACGCATGCCCCGAATGGAGCGCCAGGGTATTTGGGGATATTGACCGGCGACATCATCTGGGATATATTTGGCCGCTTCCCCGATGATCTCCAATGCACGAATGACTGCATATTGAATCCGCTCATCGACCTCAAAATCGGCAAAATCCATGCCCTCAACAAATTCCATAGCTTTCTGCGCGTTCATGTACATATCATTCACATAGTCAACAACAATTCGCCTGGCTCTCATAGGGGCTGCGCCTCAGCAAGGATCCGTTCCCCGATAACAGGTCTCAGTGACGTTTTCATCACCAGATCCACCTTCAGCCCCAACGAATCACTAAGAAAATTTTCCAACTCGATGAATTGGAATAGCGTGGGAGGAACGGAAAAAGTCACCAAGAGATCGAGATCACTGGTTTCGTCCTCCCGCCCGTGAACATAGGAGCCGAAAATCTCCAATTCCTGAACGCGATACTCCCTCCGCAATTCAGGCATAAGCGCCTGCAACTGCGCACGGATGTCAGCAAGAGAAGGCATGGATTTCATCGTCATTCCAGTTCGAGTGGACAATTTCAGTATAATGCTGACAACGATCTCTGTCAATACTTGACAAAATGCCCTCATGTCGAATTTAGCTCGCTTCGCCCAGGTTGTGGTGCTGGCGCCCATCGACCGCCGCCCGCCCAAAACCGAAACCCGGGGTCGCCTGGAAACCCTGGTGGATTTCTCGCCCCAACGCCAGACCTTTACCTATGGCATCCCGCAGGACCTGCGCGGGCTTATCGAGCCGGGCATGGTGGTTGAGGTTCCCTTCGGGCGGGGCAGGCAGTTGGGGTTGGTGCTGGGCCTGAGCGAGACCGCGCCGCCTGAGATCACCGTCAAACCTCTGGGCCAGCCCATCAGCCAGGGGCCCGCGCTCACGCCCGAGCAGATGGCCCTGGCCCAATGGATGAGCCGCCGCTATCTCGCCCCCCTCAGCGAATGCGTGCGCCTCATCCTGCCGCCCGGCTTCACGGCCAAAAGCGACCTGTGGGTGGAGTACGTCCCCGGCGCGCCCATCTTCCCCGACGACCTCACGCCCGCGCAGCAGGCCCTGCTCCTGCGGCTGAAGAAAGCGCCCATGCGCCTGAAGGAGCTGCGACAACTGGATCGGCGGTTGGTCTCTCAGGGCGTGTTGGGCGAGCTGCGCCAGCAGGGACTGGTGCGGCTGGTGGATCGGGGCAAGCTCAAACGCCCCAAGCCCAAGCTGGAGACCATGCTGACCCTGGTCATCCCGCCCGAAGCCATCGAAGAAGCGCTCATGCGCGCGGGCCGGGCCAGCAAACAGGCGGATATCCTGCAATGGCTGGCGCAGGCGGGCGGACGAGCGGGGCTGGCCGAGGTGAGGAAGGCGCTGGGGGTGACGAAGGCGCAGGTGAGCGCGCTGGCGGAGAAGGGCCTGGTGCGGCTTGAGGCGGACGCGGTGGAACTGGCCATCCCGCGGGAACAGCTTCCCCAGCAGGTGATGACCCTGCGCGCGACCCGCAAGTTCCTGCCCGGCCTGCAAGCCCTGGCCCAGACGCCCGACCGCGCCATGCTCCTGCCCGAATGGCGCAAGGCCGCGGGCCTGACCCTGGCCGACGCCCGCAAGCTGGCCGGGTGGGGCCTGGTCGAACTCACCGAGATCGACGTTTGGCGGGACCCCCTGGCCGGCCGCGTGTTTCACTCGCCCCGACCGTCCCTCCTCACCGAGGACCA
>CAZDCN010000484.1:0-2788 GCA_964503945.1 uncultured Caldilineales bacterium | reverse complement strand
CCTGAGGCTGAAGATGCGGGTGGCGATGAGGATTTTTGCCTGGCTTATGATCGACCCGACGGTTCCATTCGCCTTATCCACATTCAGCCGGTCCCCATTCAGCTTTTGCTGAGAAAGTAGACGCCAAGCGTCTCCCACCCGTGAGACAGCATGCGATTCCTCGGTCTACTGTTTCCTGGGCTACTGGTTTTCCATCATCCCCCTTTCCAATAAGAACACCCGTCCATCCTGCTGACAAATCCCTTTGACTCAATGGCTCTACTCTCCCTTCTCCGTGATGAAGCCGTTCGTCGCGGTTTACTCGATCCTGGTGATGAACTCCCTCCCGCCACTATCTTTCGCCTGGTGCGCGATATGCCCTATCAGCGGGCCAGCGATCGCCGCCCCGAAACCATCATTCGCGAGTGGCGAGGCACCTGCTCGGGCAAACATTATCTGCTGGCCGCGCTTTTCCGCGAGTTGGGCTTGAACGCCCGGGTCATGGCCGGCGCACTCCGCTACAAACCCGATCCCAATCGCACGCTTCCCCAACTACTTGCTTTGCTCGAACCCGTGGGCGGCGTGTTTGTGGATGTGCACAACTGGGTGGAGATCGAGCTGCCCGAAGGGCCTATGACTGTGGACGCCACCTGGCCCGCGTTCCTCAAGCCTTATGGCTTTCCTGTGAATGAGACCTTTGAGCTGGGCGTTAGTCAAGAGCTCGCATATCCCATTTTTCAAACCTACGTCGTCCCCGAAGATGAAGACCCGCAAGCCTTCAAGGATAGGTTACTGAAAAAACACTTCACGCCCGAGGAGTTGGCCGCGCGCGAGGCGTTTATCCAGACCCTCAGCGCTTTACTCTCGGGCGGTGTGCAAGGAGAAACTTCATGAGGAAAATCGCTGTTGCTCTCACCAAGGGCGGGGTGGGCAAGACCACCACCGCTGTCAATCTGTCGGCTGCGTTAGTTCAGGCTGGCAAACGGGTGCTGCTGGTGGATGTGGACACCCAGGGCCAGGCGGGACGGTCCCTGGGGATGGAGCCGGAAGTCGGGTTGGCCGAGCTGGTCATGGGCGAGGCGTCGCCCCAGGAGGCGCTGGTAGAGGCCCGGCCCAATCTGTGGCTGTTGGCTGGGGGCGGCGGCCTGGCCGGGGTGAAGCGCATGATCGCGCGCAAGGATTTCGGCGGCGAACGCACCCTGAGCGAAGCCCTGGAGCCCCTGGATGGTCAGTTCGATTACATCATCCTCGACACCGCGCCCGGATGGGACACGCTGGCCATCAACGCCCTCTTCTACGCTGACGAAATCCTTTCCCCCGTCTCATTGGAAATCCTCACCCTGCAAGGGCTTCAGGATTTCCTGCGCAACGTACAGGCCATCCAGGCTTATCATGACGCTCTCACCCTGCGCTATGTCGTCCCCACTTTCTACGACCGTCGCGTCAAAAAATCGGAAGAAATCATCGAACAGCTCAAAACCTATTTCCCAGAGCAAATGACTCATCCCATTCGATACAGCGTCCGCCTGTCCGAGGCCCCCGGCCACGGCCAAACCATCTTCGAATACGCGCCCAAATCCACGGGCGTTTTCGACTACACCATCGTCGCCAGGATCGTGATGAAACATGAGCAATCGTAAAGAAACCCCCGACATCTTGGGCAGCGTGTTGGGCAGCGCGTCCCCCAAGCCCGCTCGCCAGCCTGATATCATGCCTCATCCAAAAAGGAAACAGGCTCCCGCCCGTGGCACTGGTCCCAAGCCAGCCGCCAGCCCGCCCCAACCAAAGCCCTCTGCTTCTCGCAAACGGGCCAGAAAGGCGCAAGCGGAGCCAGCGTCACCGCCTCTGGCCTGGGAATATCGCGATGTGATTTTCTACGATTACGGCGGCTATGTGGTGCGCTACGTGGGCGGCCAGGAATGGCCTAACTGGAAACAATCCGCGCCCGCCATGTCCGATTACATCAATCGGTTGGGGCGGGATGGTTGGGAGATGGTGGGTCTACTTTCGCCCAAACGCTATCATCTGCTGGCAATTTTCAAGCGGCCCAAGCGGGCGGAAGGGTAGCAAGTTAGGAAGGCTGGGAGACCAAGAGGAGGTTGTTCCTTTCCCTCGCGCTCACACACTCTATCACACACTCGAAAGGAGGCCGCCATGCGTTCACGCTCCCTCATTGCTCTCATCCTATTTGCCATCCTGATAGGGATGCTTTGGATGGCGCCCGGGGTCATCCAGGGCCGCTCCCAGCCCGACGCCCGCGTGGACGCGGATGTGTGGGCCGAGCTCGACGCCCGGGGCGAAGCCGACGTGCTTATCTTCCTCAGCCCCCGGCCCGATCTCTCGCCCGCCCGACGCATGATGAACAAGGACGCTCGCGGGCGTTGGGTGACGGCTGCCCTCAAGGCCGCGGCCCGAGAAGGTCAGGGGCCCATCCGGCGGGAGCTGGAACGGTTGGGACTGGAATACCGCGCGTTCTGGATTGTGAACGCGGTGCGGGTGCGGGTGACGGATTGGCAGTTGCAACGGCTGTTACGCGCGCCCAATGTGGAGCAAGTGACGTTGGACAGGCCCTACCGCGTGGTTGAGCCTTTTCCGGTCGAGCCCTTCTCGGGCCAGGAGGCGGCCAACATCGAATGGGGCGTGAACCGGGTGAACGCCCCCTGGGCCTGGGATCAGGGCATTACCGGCGCGGGCGTGGTGGTGGCTGGACAAGACACCGGCTATCAGTGGGATCATCCGGCTCTGGCGCGGGCTTATCGCGGCTTCGACGCCAACAACCCCAACCAGCCCGATCACAACTACAATTGGC